>NZ_LGDB01000082.1:0-110305 GCF_001279655.1 Streptomyces sp. WM6372
CCCGCGCATGCGGTGACGCAGTGGCGGCAGGCGCATCCGCAGGTGTCGGTCGTGGCGCACTACGGTCCGACCGAGGCGACGGTGGGGTGCACGGACTACCGGGTGCCGGGCGATGCGGTGCTTGCCGCGGGAGCGGTCCCGATCGGCCGTCCGATGTGGAACACCCAGGTGTACGTCCTCGATGCCGCGCTGTCGCCGGTGCCTGCGGGCGTGGCCGGCGAGTTGTATGTGGCGGGCGCCCAGCTGGCCCGGGGTTACCTCGGCCGTGCGGGCCTGACCGCGGAGCGGTTCGTCGCGGACCCCTTCGCCACGGTGGCCGGTTCGCGGATGTACCGGACCGGTGACGTGGTGCGGTGGACCGTGGACGGGGTTCTGGAGTTCGTCGGACGCGCCGATGCCCAGGTGAAGGTGCGGGGATTCCGTATCGAGCCCGGCGAGATCGAGGCCGTTCTCGCCGGTCACGAGCAGGTCGCCCAGGCGGCCGTCGTCGTACGGGAGGACCAGCCGGGCGACAAGCGCCTCACCGCCTACGTCGTGGCTGCGACCACGGACTTCGACGCTGCTGTCCTGCGCGGGCACGCGGCGGAACGGCTGCCGGACTACATGGTACACCTCGGACGCGTCGGGGCGGGCACCGCGCACGCCGCGGGAGGAGGTCCTGTGCGGGCTGTTCGCCGAGATCCTCGGCATCGAGTCCGTGTCGATCGACGACGGCTTCTTCGACCTCGGCGGGCACTCGCTGCTGGCGACCCGCCTCGTGAGCCGCATCCGAACCGCGCTCGGGGTCGAGGTCGGCATCCGGTCCCTGTTCGAGAGCCCGACCGTCGCCGGGCTCGCCGAGCGACTCGATGAGGGCGATTTCGCGGACCCGTTCGAAGACCTCTTCCCCCTGCGCCGGCAGGGCTCGGAGAGCCCCCTCTTCTGCGTGCACCCCGTGGCAGGTCTGAGCTGGTGCTATTCCGGCCTGCTCAAAGAGCTGCCGGCAGATCTGCCGATCTACGGCCTGCAGTCCCGCGGGGTGGGCGGCGGGGAACCCGCCGCCACGGTCGAGGAGATGACCGCCGAGTACGTGCAGATCATCCGCTCCGTCCAGCCTGCAGGACCGTACCGCCTTCTGGGATGGTCCTTCGGAGGGCTCGTCGCGCACGCAGTGGCCGAAGAGCTCCAGAGGCAGCAGCAGGAGGTCGGTCTCCTCGCGGTCGTCGACGCCTATCCGCCGTCGTCGCAGGCGTCCGACGTGGAGGACGACCGGCAGAGCCTGATCAGAGCCCTCGCCGAGGCCGCCGGTCTCCCCCTCCCCGACGACGCTGCCGTGGACGACGACGCCGAGGGGGTTTCCAACCTGCTCGAAGCCTACGCGGCGGACCAGATGGGCGCGGTGGCACAGAGCCTCGACGTCGACGTCGAACGGGCAGCGGGCCTGATCGACGTGATCGAGAACAACCGCAGGCTCGCCCGGTCCCTGACCCCGGGGGTAGTGGAAGGAAACCTGCTGTTCTTCCGTGCGGGCGTCAACAACCCGATGCCGATGACCGGTCGTGAGGCGTGGACTCCGCATGTCACAAGCGGAGTTGACGAACACGTGATTGAATGTGATCACGTCGGCATGATGCAGCCCGAGCCGCTCCAGCACATCGGTCGTGTACTCCGGGACCGGCTGAAGCCCGGAAGGCCGGCCGGCAGCCCCTGACCTGCCGCAGGGGACGGGGACGCGGCCGCTCGTGCCGCGCCCCGCCCCCCGTACGGCCTTCCCGGCCGGGCGCGACCGCGTCCGAGTCCGGCGCCCCCCTTGCCGCTGCCGTACGCATGCAGGCGCACACCTGACACCGGGAGCGCTTTTGTCCTTTCTTCTCCTCTCACATGCTTTCCCGTCACGCAAGAGAACTGGAGTTTCCATGACGTCTTCCCAGGCCAACACAGTTGTCGACGACTTCGAACTGGACTATGTGGAGATGTACGTCCGCGACATGGACGAGCAGGTCGTTCTGTGGCGTGACTCCTACGGGTTCGTGGAGGCCGCAGTCGGTGGTTCCCCGGAGCAAGGCTTCCGGGCCACGGTGATGAGCCAGGGCGCGATGAGGCTCGTCCTGACGGAGGCGACGGCGGAACGGCACCCCGCCTCCGACTACGTACTCGCCCACGGTGACGGCATCGCCAACATCGCTCTGCGCACGGGGGATGTGCGCAGCGCGTTCCGCCAGGCCGTCGACAACGGTGCACAGGTGCTGGCCGAGCCCGTGGAGCACGCGGGGGACGACGTCGCGGTCAGTGCGACCGTCTCCGGATTCGGCGATGTCGTACACACCCTGGTGCAGCGGCGTTCGGGCCAGGAGGCCGGACTGCCCGCCGGGTTCCGTCCGTTCCCCGGCTCCGCGGCGCCGACGGAACCCGTGGCGGACGGCCTGCGCCTCCTGGAGATCGACCACTTCGCCGTGTGCGCGAACGTCGGCGAGCTGGACGCGATCGTGGAGCTGTACGAGAGGTCGTTCGGCTTCGACGAGATCTTCACGGAACGGATCGTCGTCGGCTCCCAGGCGATGCTGTCCAAGGTGGTGCAGAGCAAGTCGGGCGAGGTGACCTTCACGATCCTCCAGCCCGACCCCGCGGCGGACCCCGGGCAGATCGACGAGTTCCTCAAGAACCACGTCGGGTCCGGTGTGCAGCACGTCGCCTTCGCCGCGGACGACGTGGTGCGCTCCGTCGGGGCGCTCGCCGGCCGCGGAGTGGAGTTCCTGACCACCCCGGACGCCTACTACAGCCTCCTCAAGCAGCGCATCTCCCTGAGCAAGCACTCCCTGGAGAGCCTGCACGAGCTGAACGTCCTCGTCGACGAGGACCACGCCGGACAGCTGTTCCAGATATTCGCGCGCTCCACCCACCCGAGGCGCACCCTCTTCTTCGAGGTGATCGAGCGGTGCGGTGCGCAGACGTTCGGCAGCTCCAACATCAAGGCCCTGTACGAGGCGGTGGAAATGGAGCGCCTCGCCCATCAGAACGACTCCCTGTGAGCCGCACGGTGCCGGCCGGCGAGGCGTGGGAAGTCGACCGGGACGTGCACTGCCTGGAAGACATGGAACAGGCGGCGCGGGAGGCCATGCCGGCAGACGTGTGGGACTTCGTCGCCGGCGGCAGTGGCGACGAGGTCACGCTGGCCGCCAACCGTGCGGCCCTGCGGCGGATCGCCCTCGTGCCGCGCATCCTCCGGGACGTGGCGCGGTGCGACCCGCAGTCGTCGCTGTTCGGCGTGCGGAACGCCATGCCGGTGGCCGTGGCTCCCATCGCCTACCACAAGCTCGTCCACCCGGAAGGCGAGCTGGCGAGTGCGCGGGCGGCCAAGGTGGCGGGAGTGCCCTTCACCGCCAGCACCCTGAGCAGCTGCACGATCGAGGCGATCACCGGAGTCGGCGGTACCGTCTGGTTCCAGTTGTACTGGCTGCGCGACCGGAAGAAGACCTTCGAGCTGGTCGAGCGCGCGGAGGCCGCGGGGTGCGCGGCGCTGATGCCGACCGTCGACGTGCCGTGGATGGGGCGTCGACTACGGGACGTCCGCAACCGGTTCACCCTGCCCCCCGGGGTGGAAGCCGCCAACCTGGCGTGGGGATCGGGCTCCGAGGCCCATCGGGCGCCGACGTCCGGATCCGCGCTGGCCACCCACACCGGATCAGCCCTCACCCCCTCCCTGACCTGGGAGGACATCGAGGAACTGCGGCGCCGTACGAGCCTGCCGATCATTCTCAAAGGGGTGCTCGCCGCTGAGGATGCGAGACGCGCCGTCGACGCCGGCGCGGACGGCATCGTCGTGTCCAATCACGGCGGCCGGCAGCTGGACGGAGCGGTACCCGGCGTCGACGTCCTCGCGGAGATCGCCGCGGAGGTCGGCGGTGACTGCCGGGTGCTGCTGGACGGCGGAATCCGCAGCGGAACCGATGTACTGCGTGCTCTCGCGCTGGGCGCCGACGGCGTTCTCGTGGGGCGCCCGGTGCTGTGGGGGCTCGCTGCGGCGGGAGAGCGGGGCGTCGGCCGCGTCTTGGGCCTGCTGGCGGAGGAACTGCGGGACGCCCTCGGCCTCGCGGGATGCGACGGAGTGCAGGCCGCCCGCGAGATCCGGACCGTGACCAGGGCCGGCTAGCCCGAACGCCCTGGCGGACAGGTGACGGCGGCAGGCACGTGCCACCCGCGTGCCTGCCGCCGGGCGACCCGGCGCCCACGGCGGCCGGGACGACGGAGCACGGGACCGATGGGCCGGCGGACGACATTCCGGTGCTGACCCTCAGAAAGGAAATGCGGAAATGGAGAAAAGGGTGAGCCGCCACTACACGGTGTTCTGTCCGGTGTGCGGACAGCACGGCGAGGACGACGGCGTGACGCTGTCGTGCGGCCGCGATCACGGGCCGGCGCTGCTCCGGTCGGACTACACGGTGAAGGAATTCGCGCCACAGCCCGATACCGAGGGGCTGTTCCGCTACCGGGACTGGCTCCCGGTGGCGAGGACGTTCCCGACCGCGGCCCGCACGGCCGTGTTCCAGAGTGAGGAACTCTCCGCCCAGCTCGGCCTGCCGAACCTCTGGATCGCCTTCAACGGGTACTGGCCGGAGCGCGGGGCGTTCCTCGAAACGGCGACGTTCAAGGAGCTGGAGGCGTACGCGGTCCTGGGGCGGCTGCCGTCCGATCCGCCGGTGCTCGTCGTGGCCTCCGCCGGCAACACCGCCGCGGCCTTCGCCTCGATCTGCTCACGCCACCGGCGCCCGTGCCTCCTGATCGTGCCCCGACGCGGCCTCGACAGGATGAGGTTCCGGGCACCGTTGGACCCGACGGTGAGGCTCGTGGTGCTGGACGGAGCCGACTACTCCGACGCGATAGCCCTCGCGGAGTCCGTGGCCTCGCTCCCCGGCTTCCAAGCCGAGGGCGGAGTGCGCAACATCGGCCGGCGCGACGGACTCGCGACGGTCCTGTACGCGGGCGTCGAAGCCATGGGCAGGATGCCCGGCGTCTACGTCCAGGCCGTCGGCAGCGGAGCCGGCGCCATCGCCGTCCACGAGGCGGCGGCCAGACTCATCGGCACGGGCCGCTACGGTACGGACCTGCCGCGGCTCCTGCTCTGTCAGAACGCGTCGTTCGCGCCGCTCGCCGATTCCTGGAAGTCCGGGACGCGACAGCTCGCCCCGTGCCGCGCCGACGATGCGCGGGCCGCGACGAGGACCGTCTTCGCGGACGAGCTGACCAACCGCTTCCCCCCGTACGCCGTCCGCTGCGGCGTCTACGACGTGCTCACCGAGAGCTCCGGCGACGTGCTGACCGTCGAGCAGGACGCGGCGGAGTACGAGAGGGACATCTTCGGGAAGGCCGAGTCCGTCGACATCGAGCCGGCCTCCGCGGTGGCACTCGCCGGGCTCCGCAAGGCGGTCCTCGACGGCCGCGTACCCGAGGAGGAGCACGTCCTCCTCAACATCACCGGCGGGGGCCGGGCACGGCTCGCACAGGACCACCCCCTGTACGACGCGGAGCCGGCTCTGGTGGCCGATCTGCAGGACGGCAGGGCGGAAGACCTCGTGGCGCGGATCGCCGGGCTGTTCCCCGACCGCACTCGCTAGACGGAACGCACGGACGCGAGGCATCGTGCGGACGCGCGCGGCCCCGCCGTCAGCCCTCGCCGAACTCCGCCTCCTGAGGGGCCCCGGCGTTGCGCACCGACAGCCGCCACCCGGAACCCTCCTCGCTCAGCACGTGCCAACGGCAGTTCGACAAGCCGGCCAGGGACATCCAGTCCGTCGGATCCATGCCGAGGACACGGCCGGCGATCGCCCGAATGGTGCCGCCGTGGCTCACGACGACCAGCGTCCCACGGTCCGGGAGCCGCTCGGCATGGCGCGCCACGACGGCGGTCGCCCGCTCGGCCACCTCCGTGTCCAACTCGCCTCCCCCGCGACGCACGGGCTCACCCCTTCTCCAGGCCTCGAACTCCTCGCCGTACCTGGCCACGATCTCGTCGTGGGTGAGCCCCTGCCACAGGCCGGTGTACGCCTCGCGGAGCCCCTCCTCGGGGGTGGCCGCCTGCCGGGTCAGGGCGGACAGGCGGCGCGCGGTGGCGGCGGCCCGCTGCAGATCGGAGGTGATGACGGCATCGGGAGCGAAGGCCGCCAGCACCCGCGCGGCGCGCCGCGCCTGCGCCACGCCCTCCGCGTTCAGTCCGATGTCGGTGGTCCCCTGGAAACGCTGTTCCCGGTTCCAGGGGGTCTGGCCGTGACGCCACAGGACGATCCTGCGGCCCCGCGAGCTTGCGGCAACCATGATTCCTCGAAATCCCTTGGTACGTGGGGGCTCTGCTGCGAGGGCCGGTGACGGCGCGGCAACCCGTCGACGCGGACGGCCCCCCGGACAGGGGGGCCGTCCGCGCGTGGGCGGACGCGTCAGCCCCGGACCGAAACCGCCTTCCCGACCGAAGCCCCGGAGAAGCGGCCGACCTTGTCGAGCACGTCGGCGTCGTACAGCCGCAGGGCCTGCTGGAGCGCGAACTCGGCCATGTAGGCACGGAACTGGTCGACCGGCTCCTCGGCCAGGTTGAGCATGCGCCGGTTCGCGAGGACGGCCGTGCCGCGAAGCCGCTCCGCGCCTTCGGCCACGGCCGCGTCCAGCGCGGCCGGCTCGTGCACCTCGTCGACCAGCAGCCGGGCCGCCGGCTCGCTCGCGTGCACGCGCCGTCCCTCCAGGATGACCTGCCGGGCCAGCCGGGGCCCGACCGAACGCGTCAGCCGGAAGTTCGCCACACCCGGGATGATGCCCTCCTGCGCCGCGGGCAGGCTCACATAGGCGTCCGACGAGGCGATGACGTGGTCGAAGAGCAGGAGCAACTGGGCGCCGCCGCCAATGGCGAAACCGTCCACGACGGCGACCCACGGCTTGTCGACGGTGGGCCTCCGCCAGTCCGGCGCCCCTTCCGGCCGCACACCCCGGATCAGCTTGTGCAGGTAGCCCAGCTCGCGGCGCAGGAGGAAGTCCACGAGCGAGATGCCGCCGCCGTGCAGCGCCTTGAGATTGATGCCGGCGCTGAAGACCCGCCGACCGCGGTGGCGGGGATGCGACATGACGCCGCCCCGCAGCACACCGACCTCGGTGGCCGGGTCCAGCAGGACCAGGTCGACCGCCGTGTCCATGTCGTCGACCTGCTGGTCGTCCTCCGCGTTCAGGGAGTCCTCGCGACACATCGTCAGATGGGTGACCGCACCACGGCGTTCCACCGTCACGGACGGCAACCGGACCGTTCCGGTGCGGGTGAACTCCGGCAGCAGCGCGAGGGCGGCAGGAGTGGGCCGCAGCATCGCGTCGAGCAGGTGCGTCCCCGCGGTCGGGGAGCGCAGCACACGGCTGAAGAAGATCCCCTGGTCGACCTCGTGGCCCTCTTTGTGCGCCTGGGCCCGGGCGCGTTCGGCGGTCAGCTGCTCCGCGGTCGGCACGAGTCCGGGAAAGCGCACCGCGGCCTCCCCGACCAGCTCGGCGACGCGCAGGTGACGGGACCGGTGGTCCGTGAGCTCGTCGTACACCGCCTCCGCGTGTGCGTCCATGAACGCCGCACGCAAGGCCCTGGCGGCGTCGACCGCCGCGGCGGCCTCGGCACGCTGCTCCGGCGACCGGTCCGCCGGCTCGCCGAGGCCGGCGAGCCGGGCCGAGGTGGCCGCGGCCGCGCGCGCCAGCGCGAGCCGGGCCGAGTCCAGATCGGCGGGGAGGGCGGTAGGGGCGGGAGCGGCCGCGGCTCCGGCAGCCGTGCCGGCCACGACGCGGTCGACGCTCACGCGGCCGCCCCGGGGACGGCCGACTGCAGCAAAGCCCGGTCGCACGCGGCGAGATGGGCGCCGAGTGCCTCTTCGAAGCTGGTCGTCGCGGCGTCGAAGAGCAGCTGGCGTCGGATGGCCAGCTCGGATCCCCGCACGGATGCGGCCGACGCGACGGCCTGCGCCAGTACCGCCTCGACGTCGTCTGCCAGGACGTCGACCAACTGGAGGGCCACGGCCTCCTGCGCACTGATCGCGGTGCCGAAGAGGACGGCACGGCGGACCGCTGCGGCACCGGGATGGGACCTGCCGAGCCGGTACAGCGTCATGCCCGGCCAGGTCGTTCCGTTCTCGACCGGCATCACCAGGCTGGCGGCGCCGTCGGCGATGCGGCGGTCCGCGCACAGAAGGAGGTCGAGGGCGAGACCACCGCACGGCCCTTGGACCGTCGCGATGGTCGCCGCCGGCAGGCGTTCGAGCCGGCGCAGCGCCCGCTCCCACTTGCTGACCAGGGAGACCGTCACCCCGTCGGCCTGCGGCACCGCGGGGACGCCCGAGAGCCGGAGAATCAGGTGGCCGGCGGTGTGTCCGTCCTCCGCGCCGTCACAGGCCGCGTTGACGGCGGCGACGGCAGCGGGGGACAGCGGCAAGCGGCCGTCGACGGCAAGGGTCGCGGTGGCGGCGTCGTAGGCCGCGGAGGTCGTGCCTGTTTCGGTCATGGTTTCCTTCACCTGCTCCTCATTCACCATTGAACGAGCGCCGTTTCGATGGTGGAGCCCGGCCCCATCGTCATCAGGACGCCGTACTCGCCGGGTGCGGCCGCGTTTTCCCCGAGCAGTCGCTCGTAGGAGAACAGGAACGAGCCGCTGGAGAGATTGCCGTAGTCGCGCAGGACTCCGGTCGTGTGCCGCACGTCGTGGCGCGTGAGACCCAGGTTGATCCGTACCGCGTCGATGACCTTCTTGCCGCCGGAGTGCACCAGCCAGTGGCCGATGTCGGAGCGGCGCAGGCCGGCCGGGGCCAGCAGACGGTCGACGACCCGCTCCGCGTGCGCGCCCACGACGTAGGGCACCTGCGGGTCCAGGTAGAAGCTGAACTTGCCCTGCTCGTCACTCCAGTCGTACCGCATGGCGTCGATCGCGTCGGTGATGAGGTGGCTGGAGAAGCCCAGGATCCGCGGACCGTGGAACCCGCGGTGCGCGCCGACGGGCGGCGGGGGCTGCGGCGGATCGGCGACCAGGGCGACGGCGGCGGCACCGTCCCCGAAGAGGCTGTTGACGACGGCGGTCCGCATCGTGTCGTCGATGACGTAGGCGGCGGAACAGGCCTCCACGCACAGCATGACGGCCACTCGGCCCGGATGCGCCGTGGCCCAGCCGGCCGTCGCCTGAAGGGCGTTGAGGCCCGCATTGCAGCCCATGCCCACGACGTCCACCCGACTCGTCTGCGGGCGCAGCCCCAGGGAGCGGATCAGCAGGGCGCTCAGGCCGGGAGTCAGGAAGCCCGTGGTGGTCGTCACGCACAGGTAGTCGATGGCGAGCGGGTCGATCCCCGTGTCGGCCAGGCACTTGCGGATCGCCGAGGCCCCCATGTCGAGGGCGAGCCTCTTGTGCTTGTCGAGGAGTTCGCCCTGGGCCTCGGAGCGGAGCGCGCCGTGCCGGTCGCGCGGAGGCAGGGAGAGGAAGCGTCTTTCGATGGCGCTGTTGAGGAAGACGGACCGGACCTTGGGGTCCGATATCTCGAACAGGTCGAGGATTTCCCGCTGGGTGTACGACGTTCCCGAGACGGCCGTCGCGACGCCCGCGATCCGCGGGGCGGTCAGTGCCGGGCCGGGGGAGGACATCGAGGGTTCGAGGAGTTCGGCGTACCGGGGGTTCATCGCGGTGGTCATCGGAAGGTCCACCCCCACATACGCGGCTTGCTGCGTATCAGTGTCTGTGTGTTCAACAACGTGTCGGTTTCCTTGTGGGCTGTGACGGGTCGTGGGCAGCGGTCTCATCCCTGATGAAACGTGCCAGACGCCCGACCCCGTCGGTGATCTCCGACTGGGTCAGGTAGCTGATGGACAGACGGATGGTGTTGGCTCCGCCGCCCTGGGGGTAGAAGTAGGACATGGGCGTCCAGATGACGCCGAACTCCTCCGCGGAACGCTCCAGCGCGGCGTTGTCCGCGCGGAACGGGACGTCCACGGTCAGGAAGAACCCGCCGGTGGGCCGGTTCCAGCGCACGCCCAGTGCCGTGCGCTCCTCCTCGGGGAAGGCCTCGTCCAGTTCCCGCAGGATGGCTCGCATCGCGTCGCCGTAGTAGCGGGAGGTCTCGACGTTGATGTCGGCGGTGCGGCCGTCGGCCGCCAGCAGCATCCCGCCCACGGCCGCCTGGCCGAGTGCGGACGTGTTCACCGACACCATGCTCTTGATCTTGGTGATCTCGTCCACGAGCAGACCGGTGGTGCCGTCCCGGTCGACGACGACCTGGTCCGCGACGGCGAACCCCACCCGTGCGCCCGGGAAGAGCGTCTTGGAGTACGAGCCGAGGTGGACGACGCGGCGGTCACGGTCGAGGGACTTGAGCGTGGGGACCTGGCGGCCGGGGCTGACCATCCGGTACGGGCTGTCCTCCAGCAGGAGGAAGTCCTCTCGGGAGGCCAGTTCGAGCAGCCTCCTGCGCGCTTCCGCGGAGAGGGTGACACCGGACGGATTCGAATGGTCGGGGACCACGTAGAGCGCCCGCGGGCGCCGTCCCCGGGCCCGCTCGGCCCGGATCGCGGCCTCCACGTCGTCGCAGTGCAGGCCGTCGGCCCGCTCCTCCACGGGAGTGAGGGCGATGTCGAGCAGCCGTGCGGCGCCCGTGATGCCCACGTAGCAGGGGCTCGCCACCAGGAGCACGTCCTCGCGGCTCGCCATGAGAGCGCGCAGTGTCAGGAGCATGGCTTCCTGACAGCCGACGGTGACGACGATGGCCTCGGGCGGAACGTCGATGTCCTCGTCCTTGCGGAGAGAGTCGGCGATCAGTTCCCGGATCTGGCCGTGGGTCGGTCCGTACTGGAACACCGCATCGCGTATCTCGTTGGGCGTGTACCCGGTCTCCGCCAGGTGGTCCAGGTAGCGGCGGATGTGCCCGAAGATCATTTCCGTGTCGAAGAATCCGTCGTACGGGCGGCCGGGGGCGAAGGAGACCGCCTCCGGGTAGCGGTGCGTGATCCCGTTGAGGAAGTTCATCGTGTCGAGAACCGGATCGGAGACGCTGGCGTGCAGCTCCTCCTTTAACAGATGGTTGGCTGCCACGCAGGGCACCTCCCGCAGGCAGGCATGGATCTGCCGCCCGCCTGTGATCTCGTAGGAACAAGATTTTTTGGCAGGCTACCAGCGGGTCACCCGGCGGCATAGAGCCAGCTGATCATGATGGGGCGTCGACTGTGCCGATCGCGTCCTACCGGTCGCTCCTCGGGACGGATCCCGCGAGACGCCCTCAACTCCTGTTTTCGGGGTCGTACTTGAGGCCATCGCACGCTGTGGAGCACACTTCGTGCGGGCTTGCGGCCGTGAACCGCTCGGATGGAGCACGCCGAGATCAGCCCAGGAGAGGCGGTATCCCACGCGGAGATCAACGCCGGAGCCGAGCACCCGGTCACCCGGGTGAGGCAGGTGACGGAAGACGGAGCTGTGCCGGTCGTCGGAGGGCCTGGTGAAGGCGGAGGCAGTCCGTCGCCGCACCGGAGTCGCGATGGCGGGCTCGCTCGCCGAGGCGTTCTTCGCTCATGCGGCGGTGCTGGGCGAGGGAACGACGGATGGCGCACTGCTCGAGGGCTGTTCCGCGAGGCCCGGGTTGCGTGGTCGGTGCTAGATGCGCCGGCGACGGCCCACCCGAGGTGTGACGGCCGCGGCCACGACCGCGGCCTTTGCGACGGGGGCCTCGCGTCCGGGTGTGACGGCCGCGGCGACCACCGCGGTCTTCGCAACCGGCGCGCCGATGACACCGACCCTTCCCACCCGTGCAGGTCGCAGTGGCATGGTCATTCTCCTACGGTCTCGTTTGCTACGTCGGCCTCGATCGAGGCGATGATCGCCTGGATCGGAATGCGGCCGTTGGCGATCAGCCGGCCGCCCGAGTGCCGCACCGCTGATGCGAAGGGTGCCGCCCACAGGTTCTCCCAGATGAGCACCCCGGCTGTGCTTCCCGGCTCCATGGCGGCCGCAAGGTGCTCGACGTCCTCTTCGGCCAGGAGTTCTCCGAGCTCGGCCTCGATGATCTCCAGTTCCCCGAGACCGTCCAGATCGGAGAGCTCTGACGCCTCGACGGATCCATCCGCGTCCTTCGTGAGAATCAGGACGTCGATCACGCGAATAGTGCCGGATTTAACCAATTCTGCAAGCGCTGTCGCCATTTTCCCCGTGAAATTGCTCGCTCCTGCCGGGAATTCGACAACGAGATAATCGACGGGGCCCAGTTCGTCGAGGGATGCCTCAGTCATCATCAGTCCCCTTCCTCAGCCCGAACTGAGTGGTCTCGGCTTGACATATCGGGACCTTCTCAGCCTATCCCCGACCCTTGCGGAGCGGCGCGCCGAGACGCGCGTCCCGGGACCGGAGGGGCGGACGGGTGAAATGCCGCGCGGCGTCGCCGCCGTACCGGACTCCAGCGGGGGATGGTTGTCCCCCGGCAGGGATGGCGAGGCGGCAGGAGGTACGGGTGATCGCGACCGCAGGGGTGAGAAGGGCTGCCCCCTGGGACAGTCCGGAGATCGGGGCGCCGCTCCGCCACGGGCCGGCGGACACCCCCGCCCGGCAGGTCCGGGAGGGCGACGGCAGTGGTTCTTGACCTTCTGCTGATCGGGCTGGCGATCGCCCTGGACCCGATCCCCGTGACCGCGTTCATCCTCCTGCTGTCCGCCGACCGCGGCGTACGCAAGGGATTGGTCTTCCTCCTCGCCTGGCTCGCCTGCCTGGTCGTCGTCCTGGCCCTGGTGGTGTTCGCTACCGGCGGCACCCCTCCTCCGGCGAAGAGCGCCCCGTCGACCGCGGCCCTCGCGGGCAAGCTCGTCATCGGCGTCGGGCTGGTCGTCTACGGGGAGCACAAACGCCGCTCGCTGCGGCGCCCGCGCACCCAGCCCCGCAAGCCCCCCGCGTGGGCCGCCCGGCTGAACGAGGTCTCGTACTGGACCGCCGCCGGGCTGGCCGTCCTCGTCCAGCCGTGGGGCCTGGTCGCGGCCGGCTGCGCCACCGCCGTCGACGCCGACATGTCCGAGGCCACCACGGTCCTCACCCTGTTCGGGTTCTGCCTGCTGGCCTCCGCCGGACTGCTCGGCATGGAGCTCTACGCGACCTTCGCCCCGCAGGCCGCACGGGACAGGCTCGGCCGGCTGCGGTCCTGGATGGAGGACCACCAGGACCAGACGATCGTCTCCCTCTCGCTGCTCATCGGCCTGTGGCTGGTGGGCAAGAGCATCTACCAGCTCACCGCCTGAGGTGCTCCCCGTTCACTGACGGGCCATGTGCATGCGCATCTCGCTGTCCGCGTCGGTGATGAGTTCGCCCGACAGGTCGATGGTCACGGTGTGGAGTCCGCCGGTGAACCGGAACGGTGATGGGTAGTCGGGGGTCACCGGCTGGCCGGGGTTGGCGCCGCAGGTCATCCCGCCCGGGTTGAACATGACGGGGGTGGTCACCGGGAACTCGGCCACCGCCACCAGCTGCCGGTCGACGTAGAGCTCGGCACGCCCGGGTGCTCCCTTGCCCGCGGCGAGATCGGGTTTGCCCGTCGGTTCGAACTCGAAGCGCAGTTCGTGCCGGCCGGCGGGTACCGGATCCGTCGAGGACACCGAGTAGAGGGCCCGTGAGACGTAGTTGTGCACGTACGTCAGCTTGCCGTCCTTGATGTAGAAGCTCCAGCCGCCGGCCATCGAACCCTGGCTCATCAGTACGCCTTCGGCGCCGTCGGCGGGGATCTCCACATCGGCGGTGATGCTGTGCGGACGGTTGAGCACCCGGGGGGCGACGGAGGGCGGCAGCGACTGGGTGCCGGGCCGGAACGTGTAGCTGGTCCGCGCCTTGCTGATCTGCGGACGTTCTGTCGCCATCCGCGCCAGCGCGCTGCCGTCGATCGGCAGGACTCCGTACTTTCCGGCCTCCACGTACCACAGGGAGATCAGCTCGATGGTCTTGGCGTGATGATCGGAGGAGACGTCATGGGTCTCCGCGAAGTCCTCGTCGATGTGGTACAGCTCCCAGGACCCGGCGTCCAGTTCGGACAGCTTCTCCGAGCTGATGGGCGTCCCGAACGGCTGCAGCGCCTCCGTGAAGGAGGGGCCCGGCCAGGGACATACGGCGCGCCAGCCGTCGTGGTCGATGGCCCGGTGCCCGAGCATCTCGAAGTACTGGGTGCGGTGGAGGCTCGGCGCGGCGGGGTTGTCGAAGGTGTGGGCGAAGCTGACGCCGTGCAGGGGGGACTGGGTGACGCCCTTGATGGTGTCCGGCGGCTCGATCCCCAGGATGTCGAGGACGGTGGGGACCATGTCCACGAGGTGTGCGTACTGGGTGCGCACCTCGCCCCGTGCCTTGATGCCGGCAGGCCAGTGAACGAGGAACGGGTCGCTGGCACCGCCGCGGTAGGTCTCCCGCTTCCAGCGCCGGAACGGCGTGTTGCCCGCCCAGGTCCAGCCCCAGGGGTAGTGGTTGAACGTGGTCGGACCGCCGAGCTCGTCGATCGCCTTCAGGCTCTCCTCGAGCGGTTCGGGAGCATTGTTGAAGAACTGCGCCTCGTTGGCCGTCCCGGTGACACCGCCCTCGGCGCTCGCACCGTTGTCGGAGACGACCATGATCAGCGTGTTGTCCAGTTCGCCGATCTCCTGGAGGAAGTCCAGCAGCCGCCCGATCTCGTGGTCGGTGTGGGACAGGAACCCGGCGAAGACCTCCATCATGCGCGCGGCGAGCCGGCGGGCGTCGGGGGACAGGGACTCCCATGCGGGGACGTCCGGGTCATGGCGCGAGAGAACGGCATCGGCGGGTACGACACCGAGCCGCTTCTGGTTGGCGAACGTCACCTCGCGGTAGGCGTCCCAGCCGTCGTCGAACTGCCCGCGGTAGCGGTCGGCCCACTCCCGCGGCACGTGGTGCGGCGCATGGGTGGCCCCGGGGCAGAAGTGCAGGAAGAACGGCTTGTCGGGGGCGACCTGCTTGGCGTCGGAGATGAAGAGCTTGGCCTTGTCCGTCAGGTCCGGGGTGAAGTGGTAGCCCTGTTCCGGCGAGGCGGGGGGCTCGACCTGGTGGTTGTCGTACACGAGCTCCGGATACCACTGGTTGGTGTCGCCGCCGAGGAAACCGTAGAACCGCTCGAAGCCGCGGCCCAGCGGCCAGCGGTTGTAGGGTCCGGCGGGTGACTCCTGGGCCGAGGGCATCAGGTGCCACTTGCCGAGCATGTACGTGTTGTAGCCGTGCTCCAGCAGCATCTCGGACAGGAACCCGTTCTCGAACGGGATGTTGCCGTTGTAGCCCGGGTAGCCGGTGGCCAGCTCCGTGATCGCCGCCATGGCGTTGGCATGGTGATTGCGGCCGGTGATGATGCACGAGCGCGACGGTGAGCACAGTGCCGTCGTGTGCATGTTGTTGTACAGCAGTCCGCCTGCGGCCAGACCGTCGAGACGGGGCGTCTGCATCGGACTCCCGTAGCAGCCCAGCTGTCCGTAGCCCGTGTCGTCGAGCACGATCGTCAGCACGTTGGGCGACCCCGGCACCGCCCCCGGCGGTTCGGGCCACGCCGGGCTGGACACGTCCGTGGTCCGCCCGATCACTCCGGAGAAGGCGCTCCCCGGCTTGTATTCGTTCACTGGCATCGTGCTTGTCCTCCCTTCCTGCCGACCCGCGGGACGGTTCGGCAGACGGGCCGATGTGCGCGGCGCGGCGGCGCCGCGAGCCGTTGACGGCGCGGGTTCCGGAACGACTCGGGGACAGCCGACAGGGCGTGTCGAACCCGGAAGCCCGGAAGCCCGGAAGCAGAAACCCGGCGAACCTTTTTTCGGGGTTCAGAAGTCAGAATTCAGTGGCGCGGAACCGCGCGAGGATGTGCTTATCCGAGCCTGCGGCCGACGTGAAGGTCCGGTTGCTGGCCTGCCATGCGTGCAGCACGATGAATATGGTAGTTCCGTCGGAGGGCGGCTGCCACCGGGCCTTCCGAATATTCAAAGGAAGAGAACATGACTACGCCTGCTATCGAGCCCGGCCTCAAGGGTACTCTGCCACCGGAGGAGTACACGACGAAGACCATGCCTCACTGGGGTGAGACCTATAACGGGGCAATGGCCGGCTACAAGGGCATGGACTATGTTTCGGTGGCCTTCGCGACCGACGCCGCAAAGGCGGCCGCGCTGATCCCGAAAGAGCTGGAACTCATAAAGATTACCGCTTTGCCCGACCAGGCATCGGCGAACCTGGTATTCGCCAAGTACCGGGAATGTGACCTCGGCCCGTACATGGAAGTGATCATCTCCATCTCGGTCCTCCACCAGGGCCGCCCCTACGGGTACGTCCCCGCCATCTACGTGGACAACGACGCGGCGCTGCTCGCCGGGCGCGAACTGGGCGGCTACCCCAAGAAGATGGCCCGGATCACGATGCGGAACTACGGAAATCTCTTCCTGAGCCAGATGTCTCGCGGCTCGATCCAGACGAAGACCGTGGATCCCAATTTCAACGATCTGGCCTCCTCCGGCGTCACCAGGGGCGACAAGCTGTTCTCGGTACCCCTTCCGGCCGATCGCACGGACGAACTGCCCTATCCCTACAACCTGTTGCTGCCGCTGCCCCCCGCGACGGGAGAACCTCAGGACTACGTGCTGCCGACGGTGGCGCTGAAGCGCTTCCCGGGCGTCGGGCCGGGACCGAACGGCCACGCAGGAGCCGAGGTGCTCCAGCTCGTGGGCACCCCCTGGCACATCACTCAGGCGGACGTCTACGCCGGCGAGGCAGCCAGCATGGAGATCTACCCGTCCGAAGAGGACCCGATCGGCCGGCTCCTGCCGTGCAATGCCGTACTGGGCGCGTTCGTCCTGCAAGGCTCCATGTACACGAAATCCGACGAGTGGGTGGTCCTTGAAGACCTCAAGAAGAACAATGCTGCATGAATGGTGAGACCAGAGGGAGGACGCGCCTCATGGGCCGCCGCTGGTACCCGCTCACCGAAATCGGTGACGAATTCCTCGTATCTGCGCCCTTCCGCTACGAACACTCCGTGGAGACCACGGCGCCGGCCGAACGGATGTGGGAAATCCTCACCGGAGATCAGCTGGTCCACTGGGTGTGGGCATTCACCGGTCTCACATGGAACTCACCCCGCCCATTCGGCGTCGGCACGGTACGCGATGTCACCTTGCTGAAATTCTTCACCGTAAGGGAACGCTTCTTCCGCTGGGACGAAGATCATCGGTACACCTTCAGCGTGTACGAGGCATCCCGTCCCGGTCTGCGCCACGCGGCGGAGGACTGGACCATCGAGCCCACGCCCGCCGGCTCACGCCTGACCTGGACGATGGCGATCCAGCCGGCCCCCCTGGCCGCCCCGCTGCTCTGGGCCGGCGGTCCGGTCATCAGGCTGGTCCAGCGCCGCGCCCTGAGCGCCGTACGCACGCACGTCCGCGGCGCCCTGTGAGCGGCGACATAGCCAGAAACCGGACCACCCACGTACGATCTGCGAAATTCACCCCCCTTTCACCCCCCTTTCACCCCGCTTTGGTGCGATGCAAGGGGCGGGGGAGCCCGTGCCGACGAAGAGGCCGTCGACGGGAACCGCCCCAGACCGCGGAGGGCTCGAATGCTGCGCCCGGCATCCCTGACGGACATCCGCGTGTGCGCGGTGGCCAACGCCCTCAGCCCGTACGAGTGGCGAAGGCTCACCCCCGAAATGGTCAGCCGGCGCGCGCTCGCCGCGGTGGACGACCCCGGGGCGACGGACCCGATACCGGTGCCCCGCCATGACGAGCGGATCGATCTGCTCGTCGAGTTCCTCACGAGCTGCCGGTGGCGTTCCCTCACCGCCGACGCGGTGAGCCGCCGGCTGGTGGCGGTCCTGGACACGTGGCGCCACGAAAGCCAATGGCTCGAGATCGAACTGCGCTGGCTGTCGGGCGGGGACGGCTGAGACACGGCGTTCCGGGGGAGGTGTCCGGAAGTGCGCGCCCCCCGGCTGGATGTTGCAATGGCTGTGGCGGGCCGTCCGTCGCCGTGTGTCGTGGCGTGCACCCCCGGACCGGGGGCTGCGGGCACGGCCCAGACTCCAATCCGCTCGTCAGGAGTGGCCATGAGCGTAGACATCGAAGACATGGGTCCCGTCGACTACCTGATCGTCGAGTTCCGGGGCAACCGCATGACGGGCGAGGGCCTGCCCCTGCTCGTCGACCTCGTCGACCGCGGCCTCATCCGCATCCTGGACCTGAAGTTCGTCCGGAAGGACAGCGACGGCTCGGTCGTCGCGGTCGAACTCACGGATTTCGGCGACGAGCCCGAACTGACCGTCTTCGAAGGCGCGTCGTCCGGACTGCTGGACCAGGGCGACTTCGACGATGCGGGGGCGGCGCTGGAGCCCGGCAATTCCGCCGCGATCCTCGTCTACGAGAACGTGTGGGCCGCCCCCTTCGCCCGGGCCCTGCGCCGCGGCGGCGCCCAGTTGGTGGCGAGCGGCCGCATCCCCGTCCAGGCCCTGCTGGCCTCGCTCGAGGCGGGCGAGGAAGCGGCTTGAGGACCCGGGCCGCGCCATCCGGTCGGTCCGGTCCACCCGTACACCCCTGGGAGATGAACGCACATGCCTGGACTCCTTCGTGGCGTCGCCCGTACGGCCGTGGTGGCCGGAACCGCCACCGCGGTGTCGAACCGCGTCTCGCGGCGGCAGGCGGGCCGATGGGCGCAGCAGAGCGAACCGCAAGAGGCGTATCAGCAGCAGCCCCCGCCCGCCCCGGAGCCGGCGCCCGCCGCGGCTCCCGGCGACGACATGAGCACCAAGATCGAGCAGCTCAAGCAGCTGGGCGACCTGAAGGCCCAAGGTCTGCTGACCGACGAGGAGTTCGCGGCCGAGAAGGCCAAGCTCCTCGGCTGACACGGACGTCCGGAACCGAGACGGGACACACCCCATGACGGCGTCCGCTCCACGCCCGGCAGGGCCTGCCGCAGCGACACAGCCCGAAGAGGCGGACCGGCTGCGCGAACTTCTGCGCAGTCCCGGCTACTTCAAGGCGCTCGTGTTCTGCGCCCTCATCGGCATTCCGGTGTCGCTGGTCGCGTTCTGGTTCCTGGTCGCACTCCACGAACTGGAGCACCTGATGTGGTCCGGCTTGCCGGAGGCGCTCGGGTGGAACGGCCCGCCCTGGTGGTGGCCGCTGCCCCTGCTGCTCGTGGCCGGCACGACCGTCGGGCTCGTGATCACCCGCCTGCCGGGCACGGGCGGCCACGTCCCCGCCTCGGGACTCCATACGGGCGGCATCTCGCCCGGAGCCCTGCCGGGCGTGATCCTCGCCGCCCTGCTCAGCCTCCCCCTGGGCGCCACGCTCGGACCGGAGGCCCCGTTGATCGCCCTCGGCGGCGGTTTGGCCCTGCTCTTCAGGGATCTGGCACGGGTCCCGGCGACCCCCCAGGGCACGGCGCTCCTGGGCGCGGCGGGAGCGGCGGCAGCCGTCGCCGTGATCTTCGGGAGCCCGTTGGTCGCGGCCGTGATCCTCATCGAGGTGGCCGGGGTGGGCGGGCCACAGCTGTTCGCGGTCATGCTGCCCGCGCTGCTGTCGAGCGGAGTGGGCGCGCTCGTGTTCACCGGCATCGGCCGCTGGACCGGTTTCGATGCGCCCACCCTCTCCGTGAAGGTGGGCGTACCCGTTCCGCAGCTCGACATCGGGGACGTGCTGTGGGCGGTGCTGATGGCCGTGGCCATCGGTGTCCTCGTCCATCTGATCATGCAAGGCGGGCGGCTGACCGCGCGGTTCGTCGCGCAGCACACCGTCGCCCGTACCACCCTGTGTGCCCTGGCTGCCGGAGTCTGCTCCGCCGTGTACGCGCTCACCACGGGCCGGTCGCCCGCGAACGTGGCGTCCTCCGGCCAGCAGACGCTGAGCGAGCTGGCGGCCAATCCGCACCTCTGGGGGGTCGGGGCCCTGATCGCGGTGGTGCTCTGCACGAGCGTCGCCTACGCCCTGTGCCTGGGCAGCCTGCGCGGCGGCCCCGTGTTTCCGTCGCTGTTCCTGGGCGCCGCGTTGGGCGTGCTGCTCGCGCCGCTGCCGGGCCTGGGGGTCGTACCGGCCATGGCCGCGGGCATGGCGGCCGCGACGACCAGCGCCCTGCGGCTGCCGGTCAGCAGCATCGTGCTCGTCGTCCTGGTGCTCGGCAGTGTCGCCATGACCCCCGTGGTGATCCTGGCGGCCGTCGTGGCCTTCGTGACGACCCAGTTGCTGCCGCGCGGTTCCGCGGGGGCGCCCGCGGCCGCACCGGCGCAAGCGCCGACCGCCGGATCCCCCGCCCCCGGCGGGTCGGGCGGGTCCGGCTCCGTCTGAGCGTTCCCCTGTACCTGCGCCGTACCTCCGTCGCACGGTCGCCGAAGTGCGCCGCCGCCTGCCTGCGCCGAGAGTGGAAGTACCCGGCCGGCGGCCGGACGGGTCCGTCCGTACCTCGCGAAGGAGGCCGTATGGCGCGTCACCACGTGAGGGAGCCCATGCGAGCACCGCCGAGCGGAGCCCCGACCGGCGAGGTGCGCCCGGATCCGTCCGGTCAGGCCGAGCCGCGAGCCCGCGGGGCGAGAACGCCCGCCTCCGTGGTGCTCGTGACGGGCGTGGCGGGATCGGGGAAGTCCACGGTGGGCCTGCTGCTGGCCGACCGGCTCGGCTGGGTCTACCAGGACGCGGACGATTTCCACACACCGGAGAACCGGGCCAGGATGGCGGCCGGCGAGGCCCTGTCCGACGAGGACAGACGCCCGTGGCTGGTCGCGGTCGCGGCCTGGATCGACCGCCGGATCGCGGCACGGGAACCCGCCGTCATCGCCTGCTCCGCCCTCAAGCGCGCCTATCGGGACCAACTGGCCGCAGGACGGCCCGAAGTACGCCTGGTGCACCTGCACGGTTCGCGGGAACTCATCCGGTCCCGGCTGCTGTCCCGGCACGGCCACTTCTTCCCCGGGCGGCTGCTGGACAGCCAGTTCGCCGACCTCCAGGAGCCGGAGCCCGACGAGCACGCCTGCGTCGTGGACATCGACCAGCCCCCGGAAGCCGTGGTCACAGCCGTCGTCGCACTGCTCGGCACCGGCACCGGCACCGCCACTGACACCCCTTCGGATCCTTCACCCCACGGCGCGCCACCATCCGCTGCCGTCGCGCCGACCGAGGAGCCGCACATGCCCCCCACGGCATCAGGAGAACAGTGGCGGCTGCGCCACGGCGCGCACGAGGCGGTGGTGGTCGAGCTCGGCGGTGCGCTGCGCCACTACGAGGTGGCCGGGCGGCCGCTCCTCGACGGATTCGCCGCCGGCGAACCGATCACCGGCGGCCGAGGGCAGCTCCTCGTGCCCTGGCCGAACCGGGTGGCCGGCGGGCGCTACGCGTTCGGTGCCGAGGACCTGCAACTCCCGCTGACCGAACCGGAGAACGACAACGCGATCCACGGCCTCCTGAGGTGGGTCCCGTGGCGGCTGCTCGCCCGCGGCGAGGATGCGGTCACGGTGGGCACCACCCTCTTCCCGCAGCCCGGATATCCGTACCGGCTGGAGGTCCGTGCCGAGTACCGGCTGGGCCCCGAGGGGCTGGAGACCACCGTCACCACCACCAACCCGGGAGACACCGCCGCGCCCTACGGCGTGGGCCAGCACCCCTATCTGACCGTGGGCACCGACCTGGTGGACACCGCGCTGCTGACCGTGCCGGCCCGCCTGCGGCTCCTCACCGACGAACACGGCCTGCCGACCGGGGAGGAGCCGGTCGAGGGCACGGCGTACGACTTCCGCACCGCCCGGCCCATCGGCGAGGAGCGGCTGGACACCGCGTACACGGGGCTCGACCGGGACCCCGCCGGCCAGTGCGCGGTACGGCTCGCGCACCCTTCGGGGCAACACGGCATCGACGTACGGCTCGTCGAGGGCGTCCGGTACGTGCAGGTGTACACCGGGGACACGCTGCCGGAGCCCGGGCGGCGCCGGCGCGGCGTCGCCATCGAGCCGATGTCCTGCCCGGCCGACGCCTTCCGCAGCGGCACGGCGCTCACCGTCCTGCAACCGGGTGACAGCCACGTCTTCCGGTGGGTCCTGGCCCCGTGGGGATCCTGGTGAGCCCGGACACCGGGCCCTCGACGCCGCAGCGGATGACCGGCGAGGGATTCCGCGCGCTGTACGAGGAACTGCGCGAGCGCTGCCCGCGCGCCCCCGACGACCGGCGCGGTGCGCTCCGCCACTTGACGCCCGAGCGCGTCGTGGCCGCCGCGGCCGAGGTCCGCTCCGGACGCACGGTGTCCCTGGCCGCGCCCATCGAAACCCTGCCCGGCCCGGACAATCCCGACCCGGCACACCACCGGATGATCGCGCCCGCGGCCGGTGAGACCGGTGAGAGCGGCGGCGACGGGCTGCACTTCGCACGCGACCGGTTCGCGATGAACGTCCACGGGGACGCGGACAGCCATCTCGACGCGCTGTGCCACGTGCTGTTCGACGGGGAGCTCTACAACGGCGTGCCGGCGAGCAGCGTGACCTCCGAGGGAGCCGGGGCGCTCACCGTCGAGGTCGTCCGGGACGGCATCGTCGGCCGCGGCGTGCTCCTGGACGTTCCGCGGCTGCGGGGCCTGCCCTGGCTGGAGCCCGGAGACCACGTGACCGCCGCCGACCTGACCGCGGCGGAGGCGGCCCAGGGAGTCCGGGTCGGGCCGGGGGACGTGCTGTTCGTACGGGTGGGGCACCGCCCCCGGCGCCAGGAGCGCGGGGCGTGGAACGCCGCGCAGTCCCGGGCCGGCCTCCATCCCGAGGCCGTACGGTTCCTGGCCGAACGGCAGGTGGCCGCGCTGGGTTCGGACGGCAACAACGACACCGCCCCCAGCGCGGTGGACGGCGTCGGCTTTCCCGTGCACGTGCTGGCGATGCACGCCATGGGACTGCATCTGATGGACTACCTGCAGTTCGAGGAGTTGACGCGGGCGTGCGCCCGCGAGGGGCGGTGGTCCTTCCTGTGCACGGTGGCGCCGCTCAGGCTTCCGGCGGCCACCGGCTCGCCCGTCAACCCGATCGCCGTGCTGTGAGAGCCCCGGCGCGGGCGGTCCCGCGCGGTCGCTCCGTGCGGTCGCCGTACCCGGGAAGGAGGGCTACGTTCGAAGGGGTGGGGGTGGCTGCCGTGTCTCGGCAGCGCGCAGAGAGAGGACCCGGTGACAGAGCGGGCCCGCGAGCGCAAGGACGGTGGTCGCCGTGGGCGACTCCCCGCACTACGACGTCGTCATCATCGGCACCGGCGCCGGCGGCGGTACGCTCGCCCACCGGCTCGCGCCCTCCGGCAAACGGGTACTCATCCTCGAACGCGGTGACTACCTCCCCCGCGAGCGGGACAACTGGGACTCCACCGCGGTGTTCGTCAAGGGCAAGTACCGGGCCCCGGAGTTCTGGCTGGACAAGCACGGCAACGAGTTCCCGCCCGAGGTCAACTACTACGTCGGCGGCAACACCAAGTTCTACGGCGCCGCCCTCTTCCGGCTGCGGCCCGAGGACTTCGGGGAGCTCCGCCACCACGGCGGGCTGTCGCCGGCCTGGCCGATCCGGTACGAGGACCTGGAGCCGTACTACACCCAGGCCGAGCACCTGTACAAGGTGCACGGACGCCACGGGGAGGACCCGTGGGAGGGGCCGTCCAGTGCCCAGTACGCCTATCCGCCGGTCGAACACGAGCCGCGGATCCAGCAGCTGAGCGACGACCTGGAGAAGCGCGGCCTGCACCCGTTCCACCTGCCCATCGGGGTCGACCTGAGCCAGGACGAGAACGGGCGGGCGACCAGCTCCAGCGTCTGCATCCGCTGCGACCGCGTGGACGGTTTCCCCTGCCTGGTGCGCGCCAAGTCGGACGCCCAGGTGATCTGCGTGGAGCCGGCCCTACAGCACCCGAACGTCGAGATGATCACCAATGCCCGGGTGGTCCGGCTGGAGACCGACCCCACCGGACGCAGCGTCAGCACCGTCGTCACCCGGAGCGAGGACGGGGACGAGACCACCTACTCCGCGGACATCGTGGTCGTCGCCTGCGGGGCGGTCAACTCGGCTGCGCTGCTGCTGGCCTCGGCCAACGACCGCCACCCCGGCGGGCTGGCCAACAGCTCCGACGTGGTCGGCCGGAACTACATGCGCCACAACAACCTCGCTCTGATGGCCATTTCGAAAGAGCCCAACCCCACCAAGTTCCAGAAGACCCTGGCCCTGCACGACTGGTACCTCGGCGCCGACGACTGGGACTACCCGTTGGGCGGCATCCAGATGCTGGGCAAGTCGGACGCCGACCAGATCCACGGTGAGGCGCCCCGCTGGGCGGGGGCCGTGACCCCCGACATGCCCTTCGAGGTCATGGCCCACCACGCGGTCGACTTCTGGCTGTGCGGCGAGGACCTTCCGCTCCCCGACAACCGGGTCACCGTCGACGGAGACGGCACCATCCGTCTCGTGCTCGACGAGAAGAACAACATCGAGGGGCTGAAACGCCTGCGGCACAAGCTCCAGGGCATGCTCGGCCATCTGGGGATGCACGAACACCGGCTCCTGTCGCGGAGCATCTACCTCCACAAGGGCATGCCGATCGGCGCCACGGCGCACCAGGCCGGCACCGTCCGGTTCGGCGACGACCCGGCCACCTCCGCCCTGGACGTGAACTGCAAGGCGCACGACCTCGACAACCTGTACGTGGTCGACACGAGCTTCTTCCCGAGCATCGGCGCGGTCAATCCGTCCCTCACGGCGATCGCGAACGCCCTGCGGGTGGGCGACCACCTGGTGGAACGGCTCAGCTGACCCCGGAGGTTCCTCCGACCGGGCGTCGATGCTCGGCCGCGTGGCCCAAGACCGCCTCGCCCGGGACGCCGATCCCCCCCAGGGGTGCTTTGGTGGCGTTCGGGCCCTGCCGGGCCGCGGTCCGGCGGACCGGATCGGGCATTCGAGGAGGCGGTCGATCGTGAGTTCCACCGAGGGCGTACCGCGGGGAGTGATCCCCGCCCACCTGCTCAAGGGGCAGAAGGCGCTGGTCACCGGCGCCAACAGCGGGATCGGGAAGGCCACGGCCATCGGCTTGGGCCGGGCCGGCGCCGACGTGGTCGTGAACTACGTGGCGGGCAAGGAGGACGCCGAGAAGGTGGTCGAGGAGATCGCCTCGTTCGGCGTGCGCGCCGCCGCGTACGAGGCGGACGTGTCCCAGGAGGACCAGGTCGTGGCCATGATGGACCGGATGGTCCAGGAGTTCGGCACGATCGACATCCTCGTCGCCAACGCCGGACTGCAGCGCGACGCCCCGTTCGAGGAGATGACGCTCGCCCAGTGGCAGAAGGTGCTGGACGTCAACCTCACGGGCCAGTTCCTCTGCGCGCGGGAGGCGACGAAGGAGTTCCTGCGGCGCGGCGTCGTCCCGGAGGTGTCCCGTGCCGCCGGAAAGATCATCTGCATGAGCTCGGTCCACCAGATCATTCCCTGGGCGGGGCACGTGAACTACGCCTCCTCCAAGGGCGGCGTGCAGATGATGATGGCGACCCTGGCCCAGGAACTCGCGCCCAAGAAGATCCGTGTGAACGCGATCGCGCCCGGTGCCATCAAGACGCCGATCAACCGGAGCGCGTGGGAGACGCCACAGGCTCGGGAGGACCTGCTCAAGCTGATCCCGTACGTGCGCATCGGTGACCCCGAGGACATCGCCCACGCGGCCGTGGCCCTCGCCTCCGACCTCATGGACTACGTCGTGGGCACCACGCTCTACGTGGACGGCGGGATGACCCTCTTCCCCGGCTTCGCCACCGGCGGCTGAGCCCCCTCCGACCTGTCATCCCGAGCGCCGAAGGAACGTATGCACACCACGCTCCATCTGCTGGCGGCGGACGCCCCCGCCCAAATGCTCCCGGCCAGGGAGCTCATGGCGTTCACCCTCGCCTCCCACATCATCCTGGTGCCGATGGGGGTGGCGCTGCCGCTCATCACCCTCGTCATGCACTACCGCGGCCTGCGCAAGAACGACGCAACGGCCCTGCTGCTGGCCCGGCGCTGGTCGGCCGTGATGGCCGTGCAGTTCGCGATCGGGGTCGTCACCGGAACCGTGCTGTCGTTCGAGTTCGGCCTGCTCTGGCCGGGCCTGATGGGCAGGTGGGGCGATGTCTTCGGCATCGGCTTCGGCGTGGAGGCTTGGGCGTTCTTCCTCGAAGCGGTGCTCATCGCCATCTACCTGTACGGCTGGCGCAGGCTGAAGCCCCGCACCCACTTCCTGCTCGGGCTGCCGCTGCCGGCCACCGCGCTGCTGGGCGCGTTCGGCATCCTCGCCGCCAACTCGTGGATGAACACCCCACAGGGGTTCACGCTCGACTCGCAGGGCAACCCGGTCGACGTGAACGTCTGGAAGGCCATCTTCACCCCGATGTTCGGTCCCCAGTACTGGCATTTCGTGGTGGCGATGCTGGTGACGGCGGGCTACGTCGTGGCCGGCGTCTACGCCGCCGGGTGGCTCCGCGGCCGCCGGGACCGCTACCACCGGCTCGGGTTCACCGTCCCCTTCACCCTCGCTGCGGTGGCCACTCCGGTGCAGTTCATCCTGGGCGACTCGATCGCCCGGCAGGTGTTCCAGAAGCAGCCCGTGAAGTTCGCCGCGACGGAGATCGTCTGGGAGACCGACACCCACGTCCCGGAGTACCTCTACGGCCGGCTCCATCCGGACGGCACCGTCTCCGGCGGCATCAAGATCCCCCAACTCGACTCCATCCTGGCCGGGTTCAGTCCGGACACCAAGGTGACCGGGCTGGCCTCCGTACCGGCGAGCGACCGCCCGAACGCCACGCAGGCCACGATCGCCCACTGGGCCTTCGACACCATGGTCATGATCGGCTCCCTGCTCGTGCTGCTCGCCCTCTGGTACGGCCTGGTCTGGCTGCGCCACCGCCGGCTGCCCCGCTCCAAATGGTTCTACCGCAGCGCCGCCTGCGCCGGAGTGGGCTCCGTCGTCGCCGTCGAATGCGGCTGGATCACGACCGAGGTGGGGCGCCAGCCCTGGATCGTCTACCAGAACATGCGCGTCGCGGAGGCCGTCACCTCGACCCGCTCCACCACCCTCTGGATCATGTTCGGGCTCGTGGTCGTGGTGTACGTGGCCGTCTTCGGGGCGTTCCTCCTGGTGCTGCTGAAGATGCGCGACGGCTGGCGCCTGGCCGACGAGCGGGCGGACGGGCGGGCGGACGGGCGGCAGGGGGAGCCGCCGGAGGGACCGGAGGCGGTCACCCCCTACGGTCCGCGCCCTGCCGTCCCGGTCGGTGACGCCCCGTCCTCGGGAGACGACGGCTCCACACCGTCCGGGGGAGGTGGTGCGTGATGGCCGACTTCCTCGCTTTCGTGCTGCTGCTCGCCGTGGCCGCGTACGCCTGCGCCGGTGGCACCGACTACGGGGCGGGCTTCTGGGACCTGACGGCCGGCGGAGCCGAGCGCGGCAAGCGCCCGAGGTGGCTGATCGACCACGCCATGGCGCCCGTGTGGGAGGTCAACAACGTCTGGCTGATCTTCATCTTCATCCTCATGTGGACCGGGTTCCCCGTGCTGTTCCAGACGGTGTTCACGGCGATGTGGCTCCCGCTGGCGCTGGCCGCCCTCGGCCTGGTCCTGCGCGGCGCCGGGTTCGCCCTGCGCAAACCCAGCCGTCGGCTGGCCCGGCGGCGCCTCTACGGCGCCGTGTTCGCGATCGCCTCCCTGCTCACCCCGTTCTTCCTCGGGGCGGCCGTCGGCGGCATCGCCTCCGGCCGGGTCGCGCCGGGTACGGAGGCCTCCGCGGACGCGTGGGCCAACCCCACCTCCCTCCTGTTCGGGCTGCTCACCGTCGCCACGACGGCGCTCCTCGGCGCGGTGTTCCTGACCGCCGACGCGGCGCGCTTCGACGCACCCGACCTGGTCGGCTACTTCCGGCTCCGCGCCCTCGTCACGCTCGTCGCGGTCGCCCTGACGGCCGTGGGCGTGCTCCTCGTCACCCACGGCGACGCCCCCCACATCTGGCACGGGCTGACCCACGGTGCGGGGCTCGCCCTCGTGATCGTGGCCGCGGTGTTCTTCGCGGCCACCGGACTGCTCGTGCTGCGGGGGCAGACGCACTGGGCCCGTTTCAGCGCCGTCGGCATCGTCGGCGCGGCCGTCTTCGCCTGGGGGCTCGCACAGCGCCCCTACCTCATCCCCACTTCCCTGACCGTGGCGGATGCCGCCGGCGATTCCGAGACGCTGCTCTGGCTCTCGGTGGTCAGCCTCGTCGCCCTGCTGCTCGTCGCCCCGGCCGTCTTCTTCCTCTACTGGCTCGACACCCACGGCGAGCTGGAACCCCTCACCGAGTCCGACCTGCGCCGGGCCGGCCCCACGAGGGGTGACGCGGCCGACGGCGACTGAGCTCACGGCGCCGCGCCGCCCCCGCGGCCGCGCTCCCGTCCACCCAGGGGAGCGCGGCCGCCGGAACCTCGTCGAGTCCCCCATCGCGCCCGTACGGCGAGGAAGGAAACCGCTGTGAGCGAGAACGACGTCCTCCTCGGCATCGCCCTGACCGTGGCCCTGGCCGCCGTCTGCCAGATCCTGGCCGGCAAGCTGCGCATCCCGGCGCTGATCCTGCTGCTGCCGGCCGGCTTCGCCGCGGGCGCCATCACCGACGTCGTTCACCCGGACCAGCTGATCGGAGACGACTTCTCCGCCCTCGTGTCGCTATCCGTGGCGGTGATCCTCTACGACGCCGGTCTCGGCCTCGACCTGCACAACCTCACCGGACAGACGCGCGCGATCGTGGGCAGACTGCTGCTCTTCGGGGTGGCCATCACCTTCCTGGCCGTCTGCGCCGTTGGTCCGGCCCTGTTCAGCATGTCGCTCAGGGTGGCCGCGATGGTCGGCATGATCCTCGTCGTGTCGGGGCCCACGGTCGTGGGCCCCCTGCTCCAGTACGTGCGGCCCACGGACAAGGTGCGGCGCCTGCTGATCTGGGAAGGGACGCTGACCGACCCGATCGGCGCCATCCTCGGAGCCCTCGTCTTCCACGCCATCGACACGACGAACCGGATCGACATCGGCCGGGGCTACCAGCTGGGCCAGTTCCTCATCAGCATCGCGGTCGGCCTCGTCGGCGGATGCGTGGGGGTCGCGCTGCTGTGGCTGACCCTGCGCGTGCTGCGGCTCGGCGAGACGCTCGGCACCCTGGCGCAGTTGGCCACGGTCATCGCCGTGTCGGCGGGCTGTGACATCGTCCGCGACGACACCGGGCTCATCGCGGCCATCGTCATCGGCATGGCCGCCGCCAACATCCGGGGCTTCGACATGCCCGCCCGCCGGCCCTTCTTCGAGACACTGGTCCAGCTGATCATCGGACTGCTGTTCATCTCCATCTCGGCCAGCGTCACCCCCGCCTCCCTGAAGCCCGTGCTCCTGCCCACGCTCGTCCTCGTCGTGTTCCTCGTCCTCGTGGTGCGGCCGCTCGTGGCCTTCGTCGCGACCATGGGCAAGGACATGACCAGGGGAGAACGCGGGTTCACGGGCTGGATGGCGCCGCGCGGCATCGTCGCGGCCTCGACCGCCGCCGCCTTCTCCGCGAGCCTGGTCCAACTGGGGCTGCGCGGCGCCTCGAAGATCCTTCCCATCACCTTCCTGGTGATCGTCTCCACGGTCGTGCTGTACGCCCTGACCGCCGCCCCCATGGCCCGGCGGCTCGGCGTCGCCCAGCCGAACCTCACGCGCCCGCTGCTCGTGGGCGGCGCTCCGTGGGCGATCGCGCTGGGACGGGCCCTGCGGTCGGCGGGGCTGGACGTGCAGATGTGGGCGGGAATGGGCGAGGAACGCGAACGGATCAAGGACGCCGGGATCCAGCTGGCCAGAGGAGACCTGCTGGCGACGGCCACCAACCCCCGCGCGCGGCTGGAGGGGGTCAACGCCGTCTACCTGCTCACCGATGACGACGACTTCAACGCGCTCGCGTCGGTGGTGGTCGAGGACAACGTCGAGGGCCCCGTCTACCGGGTGGGACCGCCGCACGAGGGCCACGGCGTCGTCGCGCCCTACACCGGCGGCGCCGTCCTGTTCGGCGGCTCACTCGTCAGACACGTCCTGGCGGAACAGTACGAACAGGGCGCCCGGTTCCTGGTGCAGCCCGCCTCCGACCCCGTCCCGCCACGGCACGAAACGCTGTTCGTGGTCACCGCCGGCGGCCGGCTGGATCCGGTCGACGAGACGCAGCCGGTGATCCCGCACGAGGGCGACCTCCTCGTCCTGCTCGGCCCCGTTCCCACGGTCTGATCTAGTCGCCCTGCTGCAAGCGGTTCAGGGTCTCGTCCAGCGTGATGGCCGCGTCGATGAGCGCGAGATGGGTGAAGGCCTGCGGGAAGTTGCCGAGCTGGCGGCCCGTCAGGGCGATCTCCTCGGAGAACAGGCCGAGGTGGTTGGCGTACGTCATCATCTTCTCGAGCACGAGCCTGGCCTGATCGGCCCGCCCGGCCCGCGCCAGGGCGTCGACGTACATGAAGGTGCACAGGGAGAAGGTCCCTTCGGACCCGCGCAGACCGTCGGGCGAGGCCTCGGGGTTGTAGCGGTAGACCAGGCTGTCGGTGACCAGCTCCCGGTCCATCGCGTCCAAAGTGGACGTCCACATCGGGTCGTCGGGCGTGATGAACCCGACCGTCGGCATCCGCAGCAGCGAGGAGTCGAGCACATCGCTCCCGTAGTGCTGGACGAACGCCTTGCGGCCCGGGTCCCAGCCCTTCGCCAGCACCTGCTCGTAGATGTGGTCGCGCTCGGCGGCCCAGCGGGCGCTCTCGGCCGGCCGGCCGTGGGCAACGGCCAGCCGCAGCGCACGGTCGAACGCGACCCAGGACATCACCCGGCCGTAGGTGAAGTGCTGGCGCCCGCCGCGGGTCTCCCACAGCCCCTCGCCGGCCTGGTCCCAGTGGTCCACGAGCCATTCGAGCAGCGTGCGCAGCGACTTCCAGCCCTGGATGTCCAGGTGGATGCCATGCTGGTGGGCGAAGGAGATGCTGTCGAGCGCCTCGCCGTAGATGTCCAGCTGCAACTGTGTCGCGGCCCCGTTGCCGATCCGCACCGGGGCGGATCCCTGGTACCCCTCCCAGTGCTCCAGGGTCTCCTCGTAGAGATCGGAGGAACCGTCCACCCGGTACATGATGTTCAGCGGTCCCGTGTCGGTGTCGCGACCGGCCTTCTCCTTCACCCGGTCGCTCAGCCAGCCGATGAACGCCCTCGCCTCATCGGTGAACCCCAGCCCCAGCAGGGCGTACACGGAGAAGGACGCGTCTCGGATCCAGGTGAACCGGTAGTCCCAGTTGCGCTCGCCGCCCAGTTGTTCCGGCAGTCCCGCCGTGGGGGCCGCCACCAGGGCGCCGCTGGGTGCGTACGTCATCAACTTCAGCGTCACGGCGGAGCGCTCGACGGTCTCGCGCCAACGGCCCGTGTACCGGGACTGGCGCAGCCACGACCGCCAGTACTCCCTGGTGGCGGCGAAGAGCTCCTGGAACTCGGCGACCCGGACCTCGCGCGGCGGTCCGTCCGCGGCCGACTCCATGATCAGACCGCGCTGCTGTCCGGCCTCAAGGGCGAGTTCGACGCGCAGGTCGTGCTCTCCGGTGAGGGAGTGCACCAACCGGTCGTCCTCGGGCTCCCGCACCACGCTGAGGGTGAGTTCCAGGCCGTCGGAGGCGAACACCGCTCCGTTCTCGGTGACGTGCAGCGTGTGGGGCTTGCGGCCGTAGTCGAACCGCGGTGCGATGTCGACCTGGAAGGTCATGCTGCCCCGTACGCAGCGGAGCATCCGCACGAGGCGATGGCGGTCGGTGGCCGTCGTCCCGGTCACCGGCATGAAGTCGACCACCTCGCCGGCACCGGACTCGGTCATGAACCGCGTCACGAGAATGGCGGTGTCCGGCAGGTACAACTGCTTCGTGGTGTACGTGCTTTCCATCGGCTTGACCGTGAAATGGCCGCCCTTCTCCCAGTCGAGAAGAGCACCGAACACGCTGGGCGAATCGAAACGCGGACAGCAGAACCAGTCGATCGTTCCGTCCGTGGTCACCAGTGCCGCGGTCTGCAGATCACCGATCAGGCCATGGTTTTCGATCAGCGGGTAGTCAGCCATGGGAGAGCCCCTTCCGACGCCACCCCATCAGCTTAAGCACAGGTTTCCGGGCGAGCCTCCCGAGCGGGCCGCCTCTGCGCCCGCCGGGAAACGGCCTTAGCATCGGAACGCACGAATGGGCTGTTCAGGTCGCATCGCACCGCCGAATCCGGAGGCTGCCCGTGCTGTCGACCCTTGCGCCGGCTCCCGATGCCCACGAGGGCGTCCGGTGTGGTCCGCACGGGTGCGGACGATGATGTCCTGGGCGGCGCGCTTCCGGTTGCGGCAGTACGCCAAGGCGAGCCTGTGGATCGTCCCCCTGCTCGGTCTTCTGCTGGGCGCCCTGCTCGCCGAAGCGGCCGCCGCCGCGGAGGGGGCGGGCTGGCTGCCGGGCACCTGGCAGTACTCCGCCTCGACGGCGAGCACGGTACTCAGTTCGGTCGTCGGGTCCATGGTCGCGCTGCTGGGGTTCGTCGTGACCATCGGCGTACTCGTCGTCCAGCAGGCCACGGGAACCTTGTCCCCGCGCTACATGCGCCTGTGGTACCGCGACCGGCTGCAGAAGGCCGTGCTGGCCACGTTCACCGGAACGTTCGCCTTCGCCTACTCCCTCTTGCGCGGCATCGAGTCGGACTCCGTCCCCGACCTGGGGGTGACCCTGTCGGGCGTGGCCGTCTCCGTCAGCCTCATGCTGCTGCTCATCTACCTCAACCGGTTCACCCACAACCTCCGGCCCGTGGCCATCGCCGACCTGGTGGGGAGGTTGGGCCAGAAGGTGCTCGACCAGGGGACGGAACACCTCCATCGCCACGCGGCACGCGACGGGGCGTCCCTGCCCCGTACCGGTCCGGTGACCCACATCCGCTCCGCACGCGGGGGAGTCATCCAGGCGTTCGACGCGGTGGGGCTGATCGCCGCAGCCGTCCGCGACGACTGCGTCCTCGTACTGGCCCACCAGATCGGCGACTTCGTACCGCCCGGCACCACCTTGGTGGAGGCGTACGGCTCCGCGCCGTCATTCGACCCGCGGCAGGTGACCGGACGCGTCTCCCTCGGAACCGAGCGGACCATCGAGCAGGACCCCGCCTTCGCCCTGCGCATCCTCGTCGACATCGCCATCCGCGCCCTCTCACCCGCCGTGAACGACCCCACGACGGCCGTGCAGGTCCTCAACCACATCGACACGTTCCTGCACACGGTCGGCCGGGCCCGGTTGCGCGAGCAGTACGTGCTCGCCGACGACCAGGGCCGGCCGCGGCTGGTGGTACCGGGCCGCAGCTGGGAGGAGTACCTCCGGGTCGGCGTCACCGAGATCCGCGAGTACGGGGCCACGTCCCTCCAGGTGTGCAGGCGACTGCGCGCGCTGCTGGAGGACCTGCTGGAGACCCAGTCGGCCGAGCGCCTGCCGGCCGTACGCGCAGAGCTCGCCCTCCTCGACGAATCCGTCCTGCGCACGTTCACCGACCCCGCCCGCCGCGCCAGTGCGCAGACCGCGGACCGGCAGGGCATCGGCGGCGGACGGCGCCCCCGGAGCGAACCCTCCCGATGATCCGGCCGTTCACCCGCTCGGACGCGCAATGCTCGCCGCTGCCCCGTCCCGGTGGTCGGCTGCAAGGTGAACCCTCACGGGCAGGAGAGGACGTGTCATGACGGACGAAGGTGCCACCGCCCCCGGCGGGGAGCCCACACGCGAGCCCGGCCCGGACGCGGAGCGCTCTGAACTCGAACGTCTGCGCACCCGGGTGGCGGCGCTGGAGGCCGACAAGGCGGCCCGCGCACCCCATCACCGGTGGAAGTCGTTCTTCGCCGCCCTGCTCATCGTCATCGGCTGTGTGCTCGCCCCGCTCGCGGCCGTCGCGGCGTGGACGTCGAGCGTGGTCGGCGACACGGACCGCTACGTGGCGACGGTCGCCCCGCTCGCGTCCGATCCGGACGTCCAGGCCGCGGCGGCCAACCGGGTCACCAACGCGGTGATGGAGCACATCGACCTCCCGTCCCTGCTGGAAGGCGTGGGTCCCGACGACCGGCCACTCGTGGAGAAGGCGCTCGGCAAGCTCGGCGACTCGCTGGAGAGCGCCCTCCGCAGCTTCGTCCACGACAAGGCGCAGGACATCATCGCCTCCGAGACGTTCGAGCGGATCTGGACCGATGCCAACCGCCGTATCCACACCGCGGTGGACAAGGCCCTCACGGGCAGCGGCGGGGGCGCCGTGAAGATCAACAACGACTCGGTCACCGTCGACCTGGGCCCCGTCGTCGACCAGGTGAAACAGCGCCTCGTCGACGAAGGGCTGAAGGCGGCCGCGAAGATCCCCGAGGTGCACACCGACTTCACCGTCCTGCGGGCGGACGACATCGGCAAGGTCAAGACCTACTTCCGCCTCCTGCAGATCGCCGGCAACTGGCTGCCGTTCCTCTCGGTGCTGCTGATCGCCGCCGGTGTGCTCCTCTCCCGTCACCGGCGCCGCGTTCTCGTGACGGCGGCACTCGCCTTCGCCTTCGCCACGCTCATGCTCGGCGTCGGCCTGACCGTCTTCCGCGTGGTGTACCTGAACGCGCTGCCGGACAGCGTCTCGCAGCCCGCGGCCGGAAGCGTGTACGACGCGTTGACGCACTACCTCCGTACGACGGTCCGGATGGCCGTGACGCTCGGCCTCGTGGTCGCCCTGGCCGCCTGGCTGACCGGCCCCGGCCGCTGGGCCACCTTCGTACGGCAGATGTGGAACTCGGGCATCGGGGCCGCCCGTTCCACGGCGGACCGCGCGGGCCTGCGAACCGGCCCGGTGGGCCCGTTCGTCCACCGGTACCGCACCTGGATCACCTGGATCCTGGTCGCCGCGGCCGTGCTGACCGTCGTGCTGTGGAGCTACCCGACCGGCTGGGTCATCGTCGGCATCGCCCTCGCGTTCCTCTTCGCGATGGCGGTGGCGGACTTCCTCGGGGAGAACGGGAGCGCCCGGACCGCGGCCCGGGCGGGAGCACAGGAGCCGCCACCCCGGTGACAGGACCTCGACTCCAGGGGCGGGACGCAGCCCTTCGGGAGCCTGCCTGCCGCGAACTTCGAGGACTGCCGCCCGAGCTCGTCGTCCCACGAACTGGAGAGCCCGACATGACCGAGAAGAGTGCACGTCCCGTCCTGGAGCCTGCCGCGACCGCGCTCGCGCAGGCCACGGCGAAGCCGCCGTTCCTGTTCCAGATGCCGCCGGCCGAGGGCCGCAAGGCCCTGGACGAGCTCCAGTCGGGTGAGATCGCCGCGCCCGATGCGGACGAGGAATGGGTGACCGTCCCGGGCGGCCCCACCGGCGAGGTCAGGGTGCGGATCGTCCGTCCGGCAGGGGCGGCCGGCCCGCTGCCGGTGATCGTCTACATCCACGGCGCCGGCTGGGTGTTCGGCAACGCCCACACCCACGACCGCCTCGTCCGCGAGCTCGCGGCCGGTGTCGGCGCCGCCGTGGTGTTCCCCGAGTACGGCCTCTCGCCCGAGCACCGCTACCCCGTCGCGATCGAGCAGAACTGGACCGTCGCCCGCTGGGTCGTCACCGACGGAGCGGCGCACGGCCTCGACTCCACCCGGATCGCCGTCGTGGGTGACTCGGTCGGCGGGAACATGGCCATCGCCCTGACCTTCATGGCCAAGGAACGCGGCGGACTGGACCTGCGCCAGCAGGTCCTCTTCTACCCCGTCACCGACGCCGCCTTCGACACCGGCTCCTACCAGCAGTTCGCTTCGGACTACTACCTGCGCCGCGACGGCATGCAGTGGTTCTGGGACCAGTACACCACCGACCCCGCTGACCGGGCCAAGATCACCGCCTCACCCCTGCGCGCCACCACCGAGCAGCTCACCGGACTGCCCCCGGCCCTGGTCATCACCGCGGAGGCCGACGTCCTGCGCGACGAGGGCGAGGCCTACGCCGAGAAGCTGCGCGCCGCCGGCGTCCCCGTCACGGCCGTCCGCCAACAGGGGGCCGTCCACGACTTCGTCATGCTCAACGCCCTGCGCGAGACCCACGCCGCCGAAGCCGCCATCAGCCAGGCCGTCACCACCCTGCACACCGCACTCGGCGCCGCCTGAGCGGTCCGGATCGCGCCCGGCGCACTCGTTCGCCGGGACGCGGTCCGCGGGGGCGGCCCCGGACGGCGGGCCGCCCCCGCGAGGGGAGGGGAGGGGAGGGGAGGGGCTTACTGGCCGGGCTTGCGGCCGTGGTTGGCGCCCTTCTTGCGGCGTGACCTCTTCTTGCGTGCGCGCTTGGACATGGAGGTACGGGATCCCTTCAGGCGGTGTGGCCGACGAGGAGGTCGGCGAGCTTGTTGAGGCGCTTGACCGTGCGGTCCTCAGTGGCGGCCGGGGCCGGGGCGACGCGCTCGGAGCGGTCGTAGTAGGCGCCGTTGACGATCTCGGTCGCCGGGTCGCAGAGGCGTACGACGTGGGCCGCGCCCTCGGCGGCCGGCGCGCCCTCGTGCCCGTAGAGGGGGAGGAGGCCGGTCTCGCAGATGCCCGGGTCGACGGAGACGGCGGTGACGCGCGGGTCCGCGGCGAAGACGGTCAGCGCCAGCTGCGACTGCGCGTACGCGGCGAGGCGGGCGTAACGGCGCATGCGCTGCGGGTCGTTCCACTGGATCGCGCCGGTGCGGTGGAGCGAGGAGGAGACGTTGACGACCCGGCCGCCGGGGTCGCTGGTCAGTGCCGGCTCCAGCAGGCTGGTGAGGAGGTAGTGGGCCAGGAAGTTCACCTGGAAGGCGATCTCGTTGCCGTCGGCGGTGAGCGTGTGCCGTTCGGGGGCGGTCATGGCGGCGTTGTTGACCAGCGCGTGCAGCAGGGGGTGGTTCCGTACGACCGTGTGGGCCATGGTCTCGACCTCCTCCAGGCGGGAGAAGTCGGCGGCGAGCGGGTGCAGGAGAGCGCCCTCGACGCCGGCGGTCGCGATCAGCCGGTCGGCGGCGGCCCGGGCCTCCTCGGCGGTGCGCCCGTGGAGGAGGACGCGGGCGCCGCGCTCGGCGAGCATGCGGGCGGCTTCGAAGCCGATGCCGGAGGTGGCCCCGGTGACGAGGACGGTACGGCCGGACAGGGTGTTGGACATGTGTGATCCCTGGATGCAGGCATGACGCATGCGCCCGGCACCCCGGGCGCGGAGCAGCGCGGGGCGTGGGCTCAGGTCATGCGGGGAAGGGGCGAAATGCTCCTACGTCGCTGCCGCTACGGGCTTCATCGGGCCGGAGCCGGGTACGTGGAGCGGATGACGCGCGGCCGGATTCAGACGGCCGGGCGGGCAGCGGGCGCTACCGGCTGCACCGTATTCGGTGGCCGGTCTTCGTGGCGCGGACCGCTGTTCATGGACCCATCCCAGCGCATCGGCATGCCCACGGGCAAGATGCCGGGCCCGGCTTTGACGGGCTCCTGACGGAGGAGCGGAGCAGTCGTGCCCCGCACCGGCCGGCGCCCTCGTGGCGCGGCCCCATTTGACCTTGACACGGTGACAAGGTCTTCATTGCGGTCAGGTACGGCCGTGCGGGGCCGGCCGCGAGGGGAGCAGGAGAAGGCGATGTTGATCGGTGAGGTCGCCAGGCGGTCGGGAGTCAGTGCCCGCATGCTCCGGCACTACGAATCGCTGGGCCTGGTGCGGCCGACGGGACGGACCGGGTCCGGGTACCGGGAGTACTCGGCCGAGGACATCCGGCGGATCTTCCACATCGAGAGCCTGCGCTCCCTGGGCCTGTCGCTGCGCGAGGTCGCACGCGCCCTGGACGACCCGGGGTTCCGGCCCTCGGCTCTCGTGGACGACCTCATCCGCCAGACGCGGGAACGCATCGCCGTCGAGACGGCGCTGCTCACGCGACTGCGCCGGATCGGCGCCGCGGATCCGGCCGGCTGGGAGGAGGTTCTTCACACCGTCGCGCTCCTGCACGCGCTGGGATCGGAGAGCGCCGGGAAACGCCAGCGCGCGGCGCTGGCTTCGGCCGAAGAGGCGCCGCTCCCGGTGGAAGCCCTCGTCGAGGCGGCGCTCGGCGAGACGGATCCGAACGTCGCGGGAGCCCTTCGCTGGGCCGTGGCCCGATCGGGCGATGACGCGCTGGAGCTGCTGGCGCAGGGCCTGGCTTCGCCCGTGGCCGAGGTACGGGAGCGGGCGGTCCGGTCCCTCGCCGAGATTCCGGGCGAACGGGCGACCCTCCTCCTGCGAACCGCCCTCACGAGCCCCGACACCACGGTCCGCAGTCACGCCGCCCTCGCGCTGGGAGCGGCAGGAGCGGCCGACGCGATCCCCACACTCGTCGACATGATCGTCGAGGGTACGAACGACGTCGACGCGGCCGACGCGCTGAGCACGCTGGCCGGCCGACCCGAGCCGGCCGATCGGATCGCCGCCACGCTCGTCGCCCGCCTCCCGCAAGGCCCCGACGCCTCTCCCGCGCGCCGACGACTGACCCAGGCCCTCGCGGACATCCCGGGAACCACCGCCACCCGCGCCCTCACCGAGCTGTCGCACGACGAAGACCCCGGGGTCGCGCTCACGGCGACGTACATCCTCACGCTCCGCGCAGCGCGATGACGGATCGCGCGGATCGTGCGCCGCACTCCGTCACTGAACAGCCTTTCGCCCCACGGAGGTTGCGCGACTGTGGAATGGTTTATTCCGGTGGGGATGAGGGGGCGTCGCCGCATCGATCCGGTCAGCCTGGTGGGCCGTTCGGCGAACGGGGGGTGGCCGCGACCTGGGCGGCGGGTGCGGGAGGTCGGGTCACACCGGTCGACACGCCGCGCCCCTGCGGGGCGTGGGCCTGCGAGAGGTCGGCGGGAGCTGCGCGCATACCCCTCACGCAACCGATATCCGAACGAACTGTCCGTAAATCGACCGCCGATGTGCGGCGGACCTTCATGCCTGGCAGGCTCGGCCTCAGTTGAGCGCTGCATGGAAGTCGTAGCGCCCCTAAAGCCTTCGAATCGAAAGCGAGTCTTGTCATGCGTCACCGCTTAGCCACCGTCTCCGCCGCCTCTCTCCTCTGTCTCGCCGGCGCCACGGGCGTGGCGGACGCGAGCCCCACGAGCCTGTACGCCCCCTCCGCCATGGTCTTCACCGTCACCCAGGGGGACGACGCCGCCACGGGTACGGTCCTGCGGGCGACCGTACTCAGCTGCGCCTACGCCGCCGAGGGCACGCACCCCGCCCCCAGGGCCGCCTGCGACGCCCTCAACGCCACGGGCGGCGAGTTCAACCGCCTGCTGGCCGCTCCGCATCCGGACCGGGCGTGCCCGATGCACTACGACCCCGTCACGGTCACCGCGGACGGCGTATGGCGCGGCGCCCACGTCACGTGGAAGCACACCTTCTCCAACGCGTGCGCGATGTCCGCGACCCTGAACGGGAACCCCGTCTACGCGTTCTGACGCCCGTGGGTCGCACACCCCGCGGATCGTTGTGCATGCGACGGGTGTGACGGGGCAGACGGCCTGTCGGAAGGACGGCCGCCGCGCACCCGGCGCCCGGGGGACGGGACGCGTGGGAACCGCTGCCCCCGCCGTGCGCAATGGTCCGGTTTCGCCTAGTTTGGGCACCGTCGAGATTCCATTCCCCACACCAAGGAGATCACCATGGCTGACAAGGGAAAGATGGACCAGGCCAAGGGCAAGGCCAAGGAGACCGTCGGCAAGGTCACCGGCAACGACCGGATGAAGGCCGAGGGCAAGATGGACCAAGCCAAGGGCAAGGCGAAGGAGGCCCTGGGCGAGACCGAGGAGCGTGCCCGCGGCATCCAGGACTCGCTGCGCGACAAGCGCGACAGGACCTGACGCCGCCCCGGCGAGCCCTCGCGGCTCGCGGGTGAGCGAGGACGCGGCCCCCCGGCGCCTGGGCGTCGTGGGGTCGCATCCCGTTGATCAGCGCAGATCGGCAGATCAAGGGAGCAGTGGTGGCCGAGACGGAACTCGACGCGTTCGCCGACGTCCTGGACGGCCCCGTGTACGTGGTCACGGTGGCCGCGGCGGGCGAGCGGTCGGGCTGCCTGGTGGGCTTCGCCTCGCAGTGCTCGATCGGGCCGCCGCGCTTCGTGGTGTGGCTCTCCCGGCTCAACCACACGTTCCGCGTGGCCCGCGGCGCCTCGCACCTGGCGGTGCACGTACTGGACCGCGGCCAGCGGTCGCTGGCCGAGCTGTTCGGCGGCGAGACGGGCGACGAGGTGGACAAGTTCGAACGGGTGGACTGGAGGCCGAGCGCCGACGGCAGTCCCCTGCTGACCGGCGCCCGCGCGTGGTTCGTCGGCCGGATCGAGGCGAGGGTCGACGGGGGAGACCACGTGGGCTTCGTCCTGGCACCCACCGAGACCTCCCCAGCGGTGCGGACCGCGCCCGCTCTGCTGCGGTACGACGACGTCAAGGAGATCGACGCCGGCCACCCGGTCTGACCGGTCAGGCCACCGGGGCGGGCCGCCGGGGCGGGCCGCCCGGGTCAGGCCGACCGTCCGTGCCGGCGGCGCCCGGCACCGGTGTCGGCGACCCTCATCACGCCCAGGCGGCCCCCGTCACGCCCAGCGGGGCCTTCGCGGCAGCGGGTGGTGTGCTGTGCCGGGGGCGCGGCCCCTGCCGGAGCGGGTGGGGGATGCGGCGTCGGCGGTGAAGGTCCGGCCCGCGGCGTCCACCCTCAGCCCTTCCAGTACGGCTGCCTGCCGCCGGGCCCGGTCCAGCAGCCGGTCGACGGCAGCCGGGTCGAGGCCGGACGAGGCGCCGGCGAGGGTGCTCAGCGACCGCCACAGGGACGCCTTGCCCTCCACCCCGAGCCGCATGGCCTCCAGTTCGAGGACGTCACTGAGGGGTGAACGTCTCACCAGCCGTCCGTTGAGCTTGGCCCTGCCGGCCTTCTCGGCCAGACGGCCCATGACGACCCTGGACCACTGCGCGGGGACGTCGAGGGCCGTCATGATCTCGCGCAGGCTCTCCCGGTCCTCGGTGATCTGTTCGGCGAGCTCGGCCAGGGGCGGCCCCGCCGGCGTACCGCGGTGGTTCCGTGCCATGCGGCGGATGAGGGCGACGCCGGCACTGGCGCCCGCGAGGTGGTCGTTCAGGTAGATCGTGAGGAGGCGCCGTGAGGCTGGAACGGGGGAGGAACGGGCTTCCGGGCTCCGGGGGTGGGCTTCCATGGCACTGTTCCGATCGTTTGGACGTCAGGGCCGCCGTCTCCGCCGCCCCGCCGTGTGCGGGTCCCCGACTCGTGCCGCTCACGTGGGCGGGGGAGTGGCCCTTGGCGTCTGACCAGCCTGACGGCCCTCAAACCGGCGGTCACCGAGAGTGGGACCGCCTCTCTCGCCGTGACCGGTCCATCGGCGCGGGGTGCGCGTTTGTTCAAGAAGCCGGCGCGGAGGTGGTTCCAGGATGGGGGCGTCCCGGCAGCCGCCGGGCGGCACCTCGTGAAGGGACGCATCCCGTGTTCGACACGCGCAAGACGACGTTCGGCGTCGTCGCGGCAGGAACGCTCGCGGCTTCCGTGCTCCTCGGCGCACCCGCCGGAGCGGCCGCCGCCCCCGCCGCGGACGCCACGGCCCGGTACGCCTCGTTCGAGGGACGGACCCTGGACCTGTCCGGCGACTGGGGCGAGGCCAGGGTCTGCATGGTGTGGCAGGGCCGCGGGGCGGTGGAGTGCTTCCGTACGGCCGCCGAACAGGAGGCACGGGCTGGGCAGTTGCGCGCCACCGCCACCGCGCGGCAGGTCCTCGCCGCCTGCTCCACCCCGCTGGACCTGTACCAGTACACGGACAAGGGTGGCCGCGACCTGAAGTTCTACGACCGCGGGTACTGGCAGAACCTCTCCGCGTACAGCTTCGACAACGCCACGTCCTCCTACTGGACCGGCGCCTGTACGGCGCACCTCGCGGAGAACGCGGGCGGCGGCGGGTACTGGTACCCGGGCAACACCGGCCCCAACCACATCGAGAACGCGATGCGCAGCGGCTGGGACAACCGGGTCAGCTCCATCAAGATCGACTGACCCGGCCGGGCAGCACGATGCTGGTGACCTGCCCGGTCACCCGGTCGACCCCGGCCGGCCCGGGCAGGTCGGCACCGCGCTCCGACCGGAACCGCCGCGGCGAGCGCCCGCTCATCGCCCTGAACTCCCGGTTCATATGGGCCTGGTCGCTGAACCCGCAGGCCGCGGCCACGTCGGCGAGCGGGCGGCCGCCGTGGTTGACCAGCCACAGCGCGCGCTGGAAGCGCAGGACGCGCGCCGCGGTCTTCGGCGTCAGACCGATCTGCTCCCGGAAGAGGTACTCCAGCCGCCGCCTGCCGCGGCCGGTGCGTACCGCCAGCTCCCCGACCGGGAGGCTGCCACCGCTGCGGACCAACTCCCCCCACGCGCGGCGCAGCGGCTCGGCGGCACGCGTACCGGTCGCCTCGGTCCAGGTGCGGAGCGTCTCGTCCAGCAAGGCGAAGCGCGGACCCCAACCGACCGCTTCGTACAGGGCCTCGGCCAGCAGATCGGCCCGCCGGCCGAGGAGTTCGACCGGCTCGGCCATCCGGTCGGCCAGGTCGCCCATCGGCTGGCCGAGGAGTCCGAACGCCGCCCACGGCGCGAGGAGCACCTCCACGCCCTCCACCCGGCCCGCGTGTTCACCGAGCGTGGGCCGGGTCTGGAGGCCCGAGAGCAGCGCGGTGTAGGGGCGGGCGGTCGCGTCGCGCTGCGTGCCGAGCGTCACCCACACCGGGTCGGCGAGGTTGAAGACCAGCGAGACACAGGCGTCCGGCACCTCCAGCCGCCGGCGCCCGTACCCGAGGTCCATGCGGTAGCCCCGGTAACCGCGCACACCCGGCCGCAGCCGCGGATGCGGCAGGCCGCGCACCACTTCCCACGTGCCATGGGGGCAGGCGTCCCTGGCGAGGGCCCGGGACGGGGGAGGTAAGCCGGACGGCACGTCACGCCTCCTTCGGCCCCGGGGGCGACAGGGTGGTGGAGCGGTGTGTCGCGTCTGCAAGGTGCACGCGGGCATCGGTGCCCCGGCATCCGCCGCTCCATGCACCGCGCCCCCGGAAGGGCTGGATCACGACGCCGGGCACCCGTACGGCCGGACGTCCGTCCCTACGGGCGGACGGGCGGACGGGCGGACAGGTGGACGGCGGTACGCGAGCGGTGCGCGACGTGCCGTTCGGCATGCGTTCACATGACAACCCGTCGGACGCCGACGGCCGTTCGGGGCCGGCCGGGACCCTCGTGTGGCTCCAGCCCCCACTCACCCGGGACGGTCACCGTGCTCGAAGCAGGCACATCCCAGCGGCGTCTTCGCCTCGCCCCGCTCCACCTCGCCGTCGCCGGCTCCACGCTGGCGGCCGCCGCGATGCTGTTCGCGCCCGCGGCGCACGCGGCCCCTGCCGACGACATCCGCATCAACGAGGTGGTGACGACCGGCAGCGTCGACGACTCGATCGAGCTGTTCAACAAGGGCGCGGCCGCGGTCGACATCTCGGGCTGGATCCTCAAGGACGACGACAAGAGCTCGAAGTTCACGATCCCGTCCGGGACGGTGCTCGCCCCCGGGGCGGCCCGCGCCTTCGACGTGGACGCGGCGTTCGGCCTCGGCTCCGGTGACCAGGCCCGCCTCTACCTCCCCGACGGCAGCACCCTGGTCGACAGCTTCGGCTGGAGCAGCCACTCCAGTCCTTCCTGGTCGCGCTGCCCCGACGGCACCGGCGCCTTCGCCAAGGCGGCCCTGACGCTCGGCGCGCCGAACGACTGCGGCTCCGGGGGCGGCGCCACGAACCCGGTGGCCTGGCCCGGCGGCAGCTCCGCGACGACGGCCGACGGTTCGAACGTATTCGGCCAGGACCTCAGCGGCCTGTACCAGGAGGGCTCCGTGCTGTGGGGCGCCCAGAACTCCGGCAAGCTGTGGCGGCTGGTCCGCGACGGCTCCGGCGGCTGGCGCCCGGACACCGCGAACGGCTGGTCCTCCGGCAAGACCCTGCGCTACCCCGGCGGCACCGGCAGCCCGGACAGCGAGGCCGTCACCCTGACCGGCGCGGGCGCGGCGGGCGGCGCGTACGTCGCGACCGAGCGCAACGGCGACGCGTCCGGCACCAGCCGGCTGTCCGTCCTGCGCTACGACGTCACCACCGGCGCGGGCAGTGCCCTGACCGCCACGAAGGAGTGGAACCTGACGGCAGGCCTGCCCGCCGTCGGCTCCAACCTCGGCTTCGAGGCGATCACCTGGATCCCCGACGCCACCCTGACGGCGGCCGGTTTCAAGGACGAGTCGACCGGCGCGGCCTACGACCCGAACCGGTACGGCGCGCACACCGGCGGCGTCTTCTTCCTCGGGGTCGAGGGCACCGGCGCCGTCTACGGCTACGTCCTGGCGGACGGCGGGGCCGCGACCCGCGTCGCCACGATCGCCGGCGGCGTGTCCGGCGTGATGGAGCTCCAGTGGGAGCCGCAGGCCGCGCGGCTGTGGCTGGTGTGTGACGACACCTGCGACGGCCGGCACCGGACCATGAAGATCGGCGCCTCCGGCACCTTCGCCCTCACCGCCACCTACGACCGCCCGAGCGGCATGCCGGACCTCAACAACGAGGGCTTCGCGCTCGCCGGAGCCGACGAATGCGTGAGCGGCACCAAGCCCGTGTACTGGTCCGACGACAGCAACACCGGCGGCCACGCACTGCGCAGGGGCACCATCGGCTGCTGACCCCGTCCCGGCGGCCCCCCGGCCCGGCCCTCCTCCCCGCCCGCACACGGGACCTGACGGCACCCCACCGGACCTGACGGCAAAGGGGTCGGATCAGGCTGGTGGAGGCGGGGAGTCGGCGGCGGCGTGCGACCCTTCATCCATGGATGTGATCTTTGCCGAGGACGAGGGCGCCGTACGCCGCTGCTGGCCCGTCTTCTCCCAGCTGCGGCCCCACTTGGACGAGGACGGGTTCGCCGAGCGCTGGCGGAAGCAGACCGCGGAGGGCTACCGGATCGTCTACCTGGAGGAGGACGGCGAGGTGTGCGTCGTCGCGGGCTTCCGCGTCATGCACACGATGATCTCGGGCCGCATCCTGTACCTGGACGACCTCGTCGCCGACCAGGCCGTCCGCGGCCGCGGCCTCGGCAGCCGGATGCTCACCGCCCTGAAGGCCATCGCAACGGACGAGGGGTGCGAGGAGTTCCACCTCGACACGGGCCACCAGCGCCACGCCGCGCACCGGACCTACCTGCGCAACGGCTTCCGGATCGACGCCCATCACGTCTCCATGAACCTGCGCTGACCGCCGCCCCCGACCTGCCACACCCTGCCCGGGCCCTCTGGCCCGGGCACAGGTGCGCCCGTACCCTCTGCCCCATGATCGATTCACGTACCCATGTCCGCGTCGCCCGCCCCTCCCTCGACCTGAAGGCCGCCGAGCGCTTCTACGTCGACGGGCTCGGCCTGGAAGTGCAGTGGCGCAGTACCGGGCGCACGTCCGGCGCGCACGACCTGCTCATGGTCGGGCCGGCCGCGGGCGGATGGCACTTCGAGCTCACCCACGACCCCGAGAACCCGATGGTGCCCGCCCCCACCGTGGACGACCTCTTCGTCGTCTACCTGGGCGAGCCGCCCGACGAGGAGTTCGTCCGCAAGCTCGTCGAGCACGGCGGCACGCGCGTCCCCGCGCACAACCCCTACTGGGACGAGTACGGGGTCACCGTCGCCGACCCGGACGGCTACCGCCTGGTGCTCTGCTCCCGCACCTGGCCCTGACGCGGCCGCGGGGGTGTCCCCGGGATCCCGGGGATCCCCGCGACGTGACGTTCTCTTCCCCGTGCTCTCCGGCCATGACCGGTTTTGTATGCACCATGTCTGCCATGACGACGAACGACGATGCCACGGCCTGGCAGGGCGGCAGCCTCGACCTGGATGCGTACCTCCGGCGTACCGGCTATGACGGAGAGCTCGTGCCCACCCTCGACGTTCTGCGGGCGCTGACGCGTGCGCACATCACCTCGATACCCTTCGAGACCGTCGAGATCGTGCTCGGCCGGCCGATCTCCCTCGAACTACAGGACCTCCAGGACAAGTTGGTCCACGGTCGCCGCGGCGGCTACTGCTACGAGCACACCGTGCTGCTCGCGGCGGTGCTGGAACGCGTCGGCTTCCGGGTGACCGGGCTCGCCTCGCGGGTCCGCATCGGTTCCGAGGGAGCGGTCCGTGCGGCGACGCACGCCATGCTGCGCGTGGAGACGGGCGAGACCCCCGAGACCGGCAAGGTGTGGGTGTGCGACCCCGGTTTCGGCCGCAACCCCATCGAGCCCATCGAACTGGCGGACGGCGCGGAGACCTCGTTCAGCGGCTGGGGCTTCCGGCTGGAGGGGTCGACCACCGAGACCGGTGACCGGCTGTACGCGATGCGGACGCGGGGCGCCGACGGCTGGTACGACCTGCACGCCTTCACCCTCGACCAGCGGTATCCGCAGGACTGGGTCGTGGCCAACCACTTCCTGTCCACGCATGCGCGTTCGCCGTTCGCGGGCCGGCTCCTGGTCCAGCAGATGCGCGAGCGGGAGCACGTCTTCCTCGACGGCAGCGTCCTCACCCGGACCCAGCCCGACGGCACGGCCACCGCGCAGACCTACACCCCGGAGGAGATCCCGGCCCTCCTGCGCGACCTGTTCGGCATGGAGGTGCCGGAGTCCGACCGCGACGAGCTCATCGCCCGCGTGTACGTGGCCCGTCAGGCCGTCGCGATGTACCCGACGACCGTGCAACCGTCGACGCTGCCCCTCCAGCAGCCGCGGGCGCACCGCGCCGGACGCCGCAGGACGGCGCCGGTCAGCTGAGCCCCGGGGCCCGTCCGGCCGGCCCTTCGGGGTCCCGGGCGGGCCGCTGCCTCTGGTGCGCACCGGGTTCGGGCCAGGTGCGGCGGATCTGGGCGTCGGTCATCGCCGAGGTGTGCGCTGCCGGTGCCCGGTCCAGGCCGAAGCCGATCAGCAGGGCCTCGGCGTAGCGGCGCCAGGCTTCGGGGTCGATGTCGTGGGTCCGGTCGCCGACGGCGCCGATCATGTGCAGGAAGGCGTACACGTCGGCGCCGGTGACCAGCGCCTGTACGTCGGGGAAGCGCCGGTACACCGTCCCGACTCCGATGCCTGCCTCGCGGGCGATCTCGTTGAGCGTGACGGCGGCCCCGCGCCGCGCGAACATGCGGTCGGTGCGGTCCGCGGCGGGACGCCGGATCACGGGACCAGGACCACCTTTCCGGCGACCGTGCCCGACTCGGCCAGGCGCATCGCCTCGGCGGCGCGGGCCAGCGGGATCTCGGCGGCGACCTTGGCCGTGATCTCACCGCGCTGAAGGGCCGTGAACACCTGGGTCAGGTCGGAGCGCAGGCGCGCCCGGAAGCGGTTCTTGGCGTACGCCCGACCGGCCCACACGTTGAAGAAGTACGCCCGGCGGCCGTTGGGCAGCGCGTTCCACAGCCACACCCGGCCCAGCAGCTTGAGTACCGGCCACGAGCCGGAGCCCTGGTCGTCGCGGGTGGCGGCGGTGCCGTACGAGACGAGGGTGCCGCCGGGGGCCAGCAGCTGCCAGGAATCGACGATGCCCTCGCCGCCGACGTGGTCGAAGACCGCGTCCACCCCGCCGGGCACGAGGGCCCGTACCCGTGCGGAGACGTTGCCCGAGCGGTAGTCGATGGGGGTCACCCCGAGGGCGCGCAGTCCGTCGTGGTGGCGGGTGGAGGCGGTGCCGATCACCGCGGCCCCCGCGGCGAGCGCCAGCTGGACCAGGATCGAGCCGACGCCGCCGTTGGCGCCGTGGACCAGGACGGTCTGGCCGGCGCGCACCCGCGCCTTGCGGTGGAGCATCTGCCAGGCGGTGATGCCGTTGACGACAGCCGTCTCGGCGTCCACCGCGCCGACCCCGTCGGGTACCTCCACCACGTCGGCGGCGTCGAGCGCGATGTGGCTCGCCCAGCCTCCGGTCTTCGTCAGGGCGGCCACCCGCCGGCCGAGCAGGTCCGAGCCGACACCCCCGCCCACGGCCAGCACCGTGCCGACCAGGTCGTAGCCGGGGACGAAGGGGAACGGGGGCTGGTCGTAGTACCGACCGCGGCGCATCTGCTGCTCGGCGAAGGAGACTCCGGTCGCCTCCATCGCGACGACCACCTGTCCGGCCGCGGGCGCCGGAACCGGGCCCCGGTGCAGCTGCAGGCCCTCGGGCTCGACCTTGCCCGGCAGAACGATCTCCACGCGCTCGACGGTGTTCACCATGACCTCCAGAGGGGGTTGTTGTCCTGGCCTTGCTGTTTTTGCTTCTCGTGTTCGTTAGAAGCTGTAACCAGAATGAGCGGGTGTATTGGAGATGTCAAGCGAGTTGCTCATCCGATCGTGAGGGGACCTGCCGATAGTGATAGCTTCTAACTCATCAGTGACGTGGCGCGATGAGAGGTGGCGGGCATGGGCACGACCGGACGTACGGAATCCCCACGCGAGCGGTACCGGCAGCAGGTGCGCGAGGAGGTCAAGGAGAAGGCCTGGCAGCAGATCGCCGGATCCGGGGCCTCCGCGCTGTCCCTCAACGCCATCGCGAAGCAGATGGGCATGAGCGGACCGGCGCTGTACCGGTACTTCGCCAACCGCGACGAGCTGATCACCGAGCTGATCCGGGACGCGTACCGCAGCCTCGCCGACGCCTTCGCCGCAGCCGGTGACGGCGGTGACGGCGACACCGACGGGGGAGCGGGCCGGCCCGGCCTCGCCGCACTGGCGAAGGTGCTGCGCCGCTGGGCCCTGGAGGACCCCCACCGCTACTTCCTCGTCTACGGCACCCCGGTACCCGGCTACCACGCGCCGCAGGACACCACCGCGATCACCGCCGAGATGATGTCCGTCCTGCTCGACGCCTGTGTGGCCGCCGAACGGGGGGAGGGGGACGGGGACTTCGAGCAGCACCTGGCCGGCCACCGGGAGTGGGCTGGCGGCCACCCCGACGCCCCGCCCTCCGCCCTGCGCCTGGCGCTGGCTTTCTGGAGCCGCCTGCACGGCGTGCTCTCCCTGGAACTGGCGGGCCACTTCACGGGCATGGGCCTGGACCCCGCCCGCCTCTACGCGGCCGAAGTGGACGCCCTGACGCCCTGACGCCTGACACCTTGACGCCCTGACCACCGGCTGAGCGCGGGCCGGGCCTCCTGATCCGAGAGACAGGGCCCAGCCCTACCCGAGCCGCGCTCGCGTGTCATTCCGGAATGTTCCGGATCCCCTGGTCCCGGGCCGTTGCTACGTTCCCGTACGTCCCGGCTCGACGACCCAGGGGGAGGAACGTCACGTGGTTCTCGGTCTTTCGCGACGCGCGTTGGGGCTGGTCCTGGCGGCGGCGGCCGCCGTACTGCCGCCGCTCGTGGCCCCGTCCACGGCTGCTGCCCGGGCCGCCGGCTTCGCCGCCTCGTGCCCGAATTCCGGTTGGATCATCCAGCACTACAGCCAAGAGCACAACGGCATAGACATCGCGAGCGACTACGGCACTCCGATCTATGCCGTGGGCGACGGAGAGGTGCTCAACTCGGGTCCCGCAGACGGCTACGGCCAGTGGATCCGCATCCTGCACGGCGACGGGACGATATCCGAGTACGGGCACATGCAGCGGCGGGACGTCGCCACCGGTGACCATGTCACGGCCGGGCAGCAGATCGCGCTCGTGGGCAGCGAAGGCCAGTCCGAGGGGCCCCACCTCCACCTGCGGATCTGGGGCGACCCGAACGCGAGCGTCCGCACCGACCCCGAGCCGTACCTCGCGGAACGCGGGGTGACCTTCCCCTGCGTGCCGGGCCAGGGCCCCGGCCCCGGACCCGCGCCGGTGGTGCACCCGGTGGAGTCGGGCCGGGTGGTGTCGGCGCGGTCGGCCGACGGCCGGCTGGAGGTGTTCGCGGCGGCCGCCGACGGCGTGCACCACGCCTGGCAGACCGCCGCCAACGGCGGCTGGTCCGCCTGGGAAGCCCTGGGCGGCCCCGGCAACGCCGAACTGGCCATCGCTCCCAACGCGGACGGCCGGCTCGAACTGCTCGCCGTCAACGGCACCACCTTCCAGCATCGCTACCAGACCGCGCCCTCCGCCGGGTGGTCGGGCTGGGAGACGTTCGGCGGCGGCGGCCGTGACATCGCCGCCGGTACCAACGCCGACGGGCGGATCGAGGTGTTCGCGTCCGGCCCGGTCGGGATCTTCCACCGGTACCAGACGGCGGCCGGCGGTGGCTGGTCCGAGTGGGAGCCCGCCGGTGGCGGTCCGGCGCAGGGCCGGATCGAGATGGAGAAGTCCCCGGACGGCCGGCTGGAGGTGTTCGCGATCAACGGGGACACCTTCCAGCACCAGTACCAGACCGCCGTCAACGGCGGCTGGTCCTCCTGGGAGGACTTCGGCGGCGGCGGACGCGATCTCACCGTCGACCACAACGCCGACGGGCGGCTGGAGGTCTTCGCCTCCGGTCCCGTGGGCGTCTTCCACAAGTACCAGACCAGCCACACCGGTTGGTCCGGGTGGGAGCCCTCCGGCGGGCCCGCCGACGCGCAGCTGACGAGTGAACGCACCGCCGACGGCCGGGTCGAGGTCTTCGCCATCAACAACACGGTGGCCATGCAGACCTGGCAGACGGGCCTCAACGCCCCGTACAGCCAGTGGGCCGAGTTCGGCGGCGGCGGGACCGAAGTCACCGCCGCCACCAATGCCGACGGGCGCATCGAGGTCTTCGGTACGAGTGGCTCCGGCGTGTTCCACAAGTGGCAGACCGGATTCTCCACCTGGTCCGCATGGGCGTGGGTGACCGGCACCGCCGGCCCCGCCGTCAACTGACCCGACCTCGCCGCCGCCCTGCATCCAGCACGCCCGAAGGGGGAAGCAGTTGTCCAGGACCCAGCGCTCCTTACCCACCGGTACGACGCCGTCGCCGCGCCGCCGCACCGTCCGCCGCCTGGCCGCACCGGCGCTGGCCGTGCTGCTCGGAGCGGCGGGACCGGTCGCCGGGGCCTCGCCCGCCTCCGCCGCGTCGAGCGACTTGTGCGCGCAGACCGGCTACAACGCGGGATTCCGCGGCGACGGCCTGGTCACCGCCGTCGCCGTCGCCCTCGCGGAGTCCAGCTGCAACCCGTCGGCGACCAACGTCCAGAACAACACGCCCCCGTCCAGGGACCGCGGCCTCTGGCAGATCAACGACTACTGGCACCCCGAGGTCGATGACACCTGCGCCTACGACGCCCAGTGCAACGCGAACGCCGCCTTCAAGATCTCCGCCGGGGGCACGAACTGGGAGCCCTGGTCCACGTACAACGCGGGCGTGCACTGGCGGCACATGGACGAGGCCCGGGCCGCGGTGGACCGGCTCGGCCACCACGAACCCGGACCGGGCCCGCTGACCTATCCGGCCGAGTCGGGCCGGGTGGTGTCGGCCCGGTCGGCGGACGGCCGGCTGGAGGTCTTCGCGGCCGGGGCCGACGGCATCCACCACGCCTGGCAGAACACGGTCAACGGCTCGTGGTCCGAATGGGAAGCCCTCGGCGGCCCGGGCGGCGCGCAGCTGGCGATCGGCCCCAATGCCGACGGCCGGCTGGAGTTGTTCGCCATCAACGACACCACCTTCTACCACCGCTACCAGCTCCAGCCCTCGGGCGGCTGGTCCGGCTGGGAGTCCTTCGGCGGGGGCGGCAAGGACATCGCGGTCGGCGCGAACGGCGACGGGCGTCTGGAGGTGTTCGCCTCCGGTCCGGTCGGGGTGTTCCACAGGTACCAGGCCGCGCCGAACGGCGGCTGGTCGGAGTGGGAGCCCGCCGGCGGCGGTCCGGCCAACAGCCGGATCGAGATGGAGAAGTCCCTCGACGGGCGTCTGGAAGTCTTCGCCCTGAACGGCGACACCTTCCAGCACCTGTACCAGACGGCGGTCAGCGGCGGCTGGTCGGCCTGGGAGGACTTCGGCGGCGGCGGCCGGGACCTCACCGTGGACCACAACCAGGACGGCCGCCTGGAGGTATTGGCCTCCGGATCCGTCGGCGTCTTCCACAAGTACCAGACGAATCCCACCAGTTGGTCGGAGTGGGAGCCCGCCGGGGGACCGGCCGACGCGCAGCTCACCAGCGAACGCGCGCCCGACGGCCGGGTCGAGGTCTTCGCCATCAACAACAGCGTGGCCAAGCAGGCCTGGCAGACCGGAGTCAACGCCCCGTTCAGCCAGTGGGCCGAGTTCGGCGGCGGCGGGACCGAGATCACCGCGGCCACCAATGCCGACGGGCGCATCGAGGTCTTCGGTACGAGTGGCGCCGGCGTGTTCCACAAGTGGCAGACCGGATTCTCCACCTGGTCCGAATGGACGTGGGTCGGCAACTCCGCCGGGCCCGGCGTCAGCTGATACGGGAGGAGTGGGGTCCGTGCAACCGATCAGCAGGCGCGACCTGTTGCGGGGCGCCGTCGCCGGGACGGGCGTGCTCGCGCTGCCCGCCCTCGCCCGCGCCGCCACCGCCGCGGACACCCCGCCGCACCGCTGGATCGGGGCCGGGCAGTTCACCCACGTCCACGATCCGTCCCTCCCCGGCCGCCGGCGCTACCTCAACGACCACACGCTGATCAAGGCGGCCGGGCGGTGGCACCTGTTCGGCATCGTCGGCGACAGCGCACCGCCCGGTGAGTCCCCGGACAGCGCGGCCGAGGTCGCGTTCGCCCACGCCTCCGCCCCGGATCCGTACGGGCCGTGGACCACGCACGCCGACGCGCTGACCGTCGACCGGTCCTACTTCGGCGAGGAGCACCTGTGGGCCCCGTACGTCGTGGAGGCGGGCGGCACGTTCTGGATGTTCTACGCCGCCGGCGGCCGCAGCGGCGCCGCGATCAACCTCGCGACCTCCACCGACCTGTTCACCTGGACCCGCGTCCCCTCCGGCCCCCTCTTCCGGGGGCCGGCGGCGCGCGATCCGATGGTGACGCGGATCGCCGGCGAGTGGGTCATGTACTACACCGAGCTGTCCGCCCCGCCCGGCCGGCACATCGTGGCCGTACGGCGCTCCGCCGACCTCCTGCACTGGAGCGCACCGGAGACCGCCTTCACCGACGCGAGCACCGACGCGACGCCATCGGTCACCGAGTCGCCGTGCGTGGTCGAACGGGACGGCTGGTACCACCTGTTCATCGGCCCGCGGGGCGGCTACGAGGGTACGGACGTGTTCGTCTCCCGGGACCCGTTCCGCTTCGGCCTCGACGGCCACGCGGGCCATGTCCCCGGCCACGCCGTCGAGGTGGTCTCCGACGGACAGGACTGGTACGCGAGCGCCGCGGGCTGGTTCCGCCAAGGCCTGTACGTGGCACCCCTGCTCTGGCGGGACGACGCACCGCCGCCCTGGCAGAGCATGGACAACCCGGTCGCCGGCCTCGACGTGGACGGCCGGCTGACGGTGTTCGCGCTCGATGCCGGTGACCGGTCGATGCTGCGGCGCGTCCAGCTCGACCCGCAGTCCGACACGTGGTCGGAGTGGGAGTCCTTCGGCGGGCCGGCCGGGGCGGTCCCCACCCTCGGCCGCAACGTCAACGGCCGCCTGGAGGTCTTCTCCCTCGCCCCGGGCGCGGTCAACCTGCACCACCGGGTGCAGCGGCCCGACGGCGGCTGGTACGCCTGGGAGGAGTTCGGCGGGCCGGCGGGAGCCGCCCCGTCGGTCGCCCGGGGCGCCGACGGCCGGCTGGAGGCCTTCGCTCCGGCCCCCGGCGGAGCCTCCCTCGCACGGCGCCGGCAGTCGTCGCCCGGCTCGCTGGGCTGGGACGCGTGGGACGGGGAGTTCGGCGCTCCGGTCGGCGCGCCCCCGGCCGTCGCCGCCAACGCCGACGGCCGGCTGGAGGTGTTCGCCCTCGCGCCGGGCGGCTCCGCGATCCACCACCGCTGGCAGACGGCCCCCGGCGGCGCCTGGGCCGCGGGATGGCAGGCGTTCGGTACCGCGGCAGGCGGGGCCCCGCGCGCCGCGCGGGACGGTACGGGCAGACTCACCGTCGCCGCCATCGCCCCGTCCGGCCTGGCCACCTTCCACCGGCGGCAGACCGTACCCAGCGGCGGCTGGGGCGACTGGCAGCACCTGTTCGGCTGGTCGGCCGCGGCACCGCTGCTCGCGCCCAGCGCCGACGGCCGGCTGGAGGCCTTCGCCCTGTCGCCCGGCGGGGCCCCGCTCGGTCACCGCTGGTACGCCGACCCCGGCGGGACCTGGGCCGCCGCCGAGGAATTCGGGGAGCCCGGAGTGCCGCTCGCCGCCACGCCCACGGCCGCGGCCGACGCCACGGGCCGGCTCCACGTCTTCGCCGTCACCGCCGATGGCCGGATCCGCACCCGCGTCCAGGACCGGCCCAGCGGCGGCTGGAGACCGTGGAACTCCTTCGGGGAACGCCTGGTCGCGCCGCTCCCGACAGGCACTCCCGGGTACTGAGGCCGCGCTCGCGGGGGTCCCGGAAATGGCCGGTGAACCCCCCTGTGGTCAGGCTTCCAACCGGTAACGTTCCCTGTACGACGTCTTGTCGGCACGTCGTACAGGGGGAGTGGTGAGCGGCATAGTCGTCCATCTGCCGCAGGGGAGCGGCGGCGCCGACGGGGAGCCGGGCGGTGGCGCGGTGACGTTACGGCTCGGGCCGGGCGAGGTCGCGCGGTTCGGGCGCGGTTCCTCGGCGACCCCGGTCGAACTGCGGCTCGCCGACGAGGCGATCTCCCGGCTGGCCGGTGAGATCCGGGTCACCGACGACCACTGGCAGCTGACCAACCACAGCACCACCCAGAGCTATGTCGTGGAGAACCCGGAGGGAGCCGGCGAGTACCTGCGGGTGTCGCCGCGCCGGGCCGGGGCACCCATCCCGTTCGAGTTCTCCCGGGTCGTGCTGCCCACGCGCCGCGGCACCACCGTCTCCTTCCAGGTGTTCGCGCCCGACCACGTCTACCTGGACCCGCCCGGTGCGGGAGGCTCCTGGGCGAGCCGCACCGTCACGGCGTACTCCCTGGACGAGACGGCCACCTACTTCCTGGTGCTCGTCGCCCTCTGCGAACCCTGGCTGCGCGACCAGTCGCCGGTCGCGGTGCCCACCACCCCGCAGGTCGTCGAGCGGCTGCGGGGCCATGCCACCGGCGGCAGGCTGACGGCGCGCGCGGTCAGCTCGCACATCGACTACCTGGCCGACGAGAAGCTGCGGATCGGCCTCGCGGCAGCCGCACCCGATCCCGGTGCGGGCGGCGGTACGAGTGGCGCGGACCGCCGCAACGGCAAGCGGGACGCGGTCGTCGGGCTCGCCCTGCGGTTCGGCATCGTACGGGAGGAGCACCTCGCACTGCTGCCGCCCCGGGCCGAAGCGGGCGCGCGGGGGCGGTAGGCGACGTGATGCGGGTGCAGGGTCCGGGCGGTCCGGGCGCCTCGTGGGACAGCAGCCACACCGAACTGCTGCCCGCGGGCCACCGGGTGGGCGACTGGGTGGTCACCGAGCCGATCGGGGCCGGGGGCTGGGCCACCGTGTACGCGGGCCGGCCGGCCGGCGGGCGCGCGGAGCGCGCGGCCGCGCGGGGGAGGGACGCGGCGGTCCCGGAGCCCGCCGAGGTCGCCCTCAAGATCATGCCCACCTCCGGACTCGCACCGCGCCAGGCCCGCAGCGTGGCCGAGGCGGCCCGGCGCGAGGTCGAGATCGGGGTGCGGGCAGGGCATCCGCGGCTCATCCGGCTGCTGGACAGCACCGTCCTCAGCGCACCGGACCACCCGGCGCTGGACGGGGCGATCGTCCTGGTCATGGAACGGGCGAAGGGCAGCCTGCGCGATCTGCTCGGCGCCGGGACGACCGAGGCCGAAGGCGGCCGGCTGATCGCCGGGATCTGCGAGGGGCTGGCCCATCTGCACCGCGCCGGCTGGGTGCACGCCGACCTCAAGCCCGAGAACGTCCTCATCGGCGAGGACGGTTCGGTCAAGCTCTCGGACTTCGGGCTCGCCGCCGAGCTGACCACCGGTACGCACGGGCACGGGCCCCCGATGGGCACCTTCGACTACCTCCCGCCCGAGCGCTGGAGGGCCCCGCTGGGGGAGCTGGGCGTGGAGATCCGTCCGAGCGCCGACATCTGGGCCCTGGGCATCATGATCCACGAGGTGTTCGCCTCGGGCGCCCCGCTGTTCTCCGGTGCCACACCGGTGGCGAGGGGCGCCGCCGTGCAGGAGTACGCCGCCGGGCGTGCGCCCCTGCGCATGGCCAACGGTGTCCCGGAGTTCTGGCGCCTGTTGGCCACCGACTGCCTCGCCCCGACCCACGCCGAGCGCGCCGCGCACACCGCCGAGAGCCTGCTGGAGCGCATCGCGGACCGGCAGGCGGGCCGTACTGCCCCCCGGACCCGGACGGGCCGCCTTCGGCGAGCGGCGCGGACCGCCCTCCTCGCCCTCGCGGCGTGCGGCGCGGCAGGTTCCGCGATCTGGTGGTACGCGGGGCACGCCGGCCGGGAGGGGGGCGTTGCCGCGCAGGTCGGCACTGCCGAACCGCCGCTCCAGGTACGGGTGTTCAACGCCGAGAAGGCCTGCCAGGACCGGACGGACCGGGACCTGCAGTGCAGTCTGGGCCTGGCGATCGACCCCATGCGGCCGTACATCGCCGGGAACGTCGTGCCGACCCGCGTCTGGCACGCCGACGTCCTCGACGCCGACTGCCAACTGCTGCGCGGCGAAGTGGTCATCGACGAGTCGGACACGCGCTCCACGCACTGGTTCCGGGTCCGCCTGCCGAACGCCGACCCGGGCGCCATCGCCTGGCTGCCGGCCGTGCGCACGAAGGACCGGCCCCCGCTCCCGAGATGTCCGGCGCCCACGGCCGCCCGCTGACCCGGACACCCCGAACCGGTCGAGTGGCTGACAACATCCCGTACCCGGTACAGAATTGGGCAGGCTGACGGCGGGGGGCGGTCATGGGGCGGACATCGCGGGCATCACGGGTATCGCTGGCATGGTGGGTGGGGATACCCGTACTTCTGGCGGGGCTCTTCTTCTGGTGGGCCTCGTACGCCACCACGATCATCGTCTGGGAGGGTCGCAAACTCCTGTCCTGGCTGGCCGCGCCGCTGCTGCTCGTCGCCCTCCTCCTGCTGGCGGGGCTGGCGGTGAAGCTCGTCCGGCGCCGGCGGGGCGGTGGCGCGGGCGGCGGGAGCGCCGGGGTGGTCCTCGGATGGCTCGGCGCCGTCCTCGGGCTGGGCATCGGGATCTGGTGGCTGGTGTACGGGTCCTACCTCCAGGACCGGGCGTACATGCAGAACGTGCAGATCGTGAGCGAGCCGGTGCCCGAAATGGCGGCCCGCGCGCCCTACGTGGTCGGCAAGGCGCAGGCCGCCCCGCACCTCGGCGACGTCACCGGCGAGATCTCCGACATCACGTACCTGCCCGACTCGGACCGGTTCGCGACCCTCGTGGAACGGCGCGGCTGGCTCTCCGGGTACGAGGTCGGCCTGGAGCAGGACGTCCCGCTCGGCGGCAACAGCCGGAGCCAGCAGCGCTGTTCGTTCGACATCGACAAGGCCGACGCACGGATCGGCGGCTGGTTCGGCCACAACCTCGGCCGGAAGATCTCGGCACTGCAGCGCTGGGTGCGCTTCGACGCCGACGACGCGTACGTGTCCTGCTCGGGAGACACCCCGACCGTGGTCGTCCCCCTCAAGCGCCAGACCGGGCTCCTGGTGGTGACCGAACGGCCCGCCGGAGTCGCGCTCTACAACGGGCGGACCGGGAAGCTCACGATCACCACCGACACGGCCGAGGTTCCCGGCCCGTCCTATCCGCTCAGTCTCGCCGCCCGCCAGCGGGAGGGAACCGCCGCCGTCGGCAGCTTCAGCGACTGGTGGTTCGAGCGCAGCGGCTGGGACGCCTCCGAGGACGGGGCCAACGCGGGCAACGAGTCGGAGTTCACCCTCCACTACCGCGACACGAGCGGGCGCAGCGCGTACGTCACCCCCCTCACCCCGCAGGGGGAGGCCAGCTCGGTGGTCGCCGTGTCGACCGTGCCGACCCGCCACCAGGGCGGCGGACTCGCCCCGATGACCGTCCACCGGCTCGATCCGACGTGGTCGTCGCCGCAGGCGCTCGTCGCCCTGATCAAGGCCGAGTACCGGGACGTCTGTTGCTACAACGACGACCAGGTGTTCGAGGTCGTCCCGACCGGCGGCAGCACGTGGACCGCCACGGTCGGCAGCGCGCAGAACATCCGGTACCGGGTCGAGGGCCGGGGCCAGGTGGGCGGGCGCGAGGCGACCTGCCTGAAGGCCGCCGACGGAGGCCTCATCAAGTGCGCGTACGCGGCGCCCGGATCGCCGGAGGAGCAGGAACTCCAGCGCAGGGAGCAGGAGAAACAGAAACAGCAACAGGCGGGCCAGAGCCCGGGCGGCGGCGCCAAGGACCCGGGCGACCTCACCGCCTACACCCCCGAGCAACTCGCCGACCTCCAACGGCGCGTGTCGGACGAGGTCATCCGCCGGCTGAAGGGCGGCGGCTAGGCCGTGTCCCGGCCGTTTCCGGACACCCTCCAGGGGGCGTCCGCACAGTCGTGCCGGGCGCCCTCCAGGGCCGGGGCGGGGGCTTCGGGGCCCCGCCCCGGCCGGCCGGGGGTCAGGCGGCGGCCGCACCCGCGAGGGCCGGAGCTCCGGTCCCGGCGGCGGAGTCCGTGTCGGAGTCCGCGTCGGCGTCCGTGAGGAGCTCCATGAGCGAGGTGCGGGCGCGCGCGACGCGGGAGCGGACCGTGCCGATCGGGCAGCCGAGCGCGCTCGCCGCCTCGGCGTACGGGAGCCCCAGGACCTGGGTGAGGACGAAGACCTCGCGGCGCTCGGCGGGGATCGTACCCAGCAGCTCCGCGAGCGCGATTCCGTCCTCGAAGCCGGGCAGATCGCGCGGCTGGGACCGTTCGGCGGCGGTCTGCCAGTCGTCCCGGTCCGAGATCCTGGGGCGGGCCGCCTTGTGGCGGAGGCTGTCGATGACCGTGCGCCGGGCGATCGAGAGCAGCCACGTACGGGCCGAGGAGCGGCCTTCGAAGCGGTGCAGGCTGCCCAGGGCGCGCAGGAAGGTCTCCTGGGTCAGGTCGTCCGCCGCCTGCGGATCGGCGCTGAGGTAGGCCACGTAGCGCCGGACGTCGCGGTGCAGGGCGCGTACGAAGCGGTCCACCGCGTCGGGGTCGCCGTCCCGCGCGGCGAGCGCCAGCAGGGTCGTCGACTCGTCCGGGCCGCCGGTGTGGCGTGCGGGTGCCGTCTCGGCGGCGGTCGGACGGGGAAGCAGGGCAGGGGTCATCGCCTGATGTCCTTCTGGGAATCCGGAATCCGGGTCCGGCGCCGCGTGCGCACGCACGGCGTGGCGGGGCGGGCCGGTGAGCGGGCCGGTGAGGGGTACGGCCCGCCGGACGGCGAGGCCGATGACCGAGGCGCGCGGCGGAGCGGTGTCGCGCACGTCGGTGAGCCGGCTGTCAGATGACAGCGGTCCCGGGAGGCGGTCCCCGTGAGGTGATGGCGTGGACGAGCAGGAGCCCGCGCAGCGGCCGGGCGCGGAGGCCGGGACTCACGCGCGGGCGCGGCCGGCCGGCGGGCGCGGGGGGCCGCAGGGCCCACCGCAGCGGTACGAGCAGCAGACCGGCCAGGGCGCGCAGGACGCGGAACGCGCCCTGCTCCCCGTACGCGAGCCAGAGCCCGCAGAGCAGGGCGGCGAGGAGGTGCGCGGCCAGCATGCCGGTCGGTGACGTGGAGCCGGTGTCGTGACCGGCGGGCATCGGCATCGGCATGTGCATCTGCGCTTGCATCTGCACGGTCATGCCGCTGCTGTCGGCCATCGCGTGCGCGGTGTGGTGGGCGTGCCCGCCCGCACCCGGCGGCGGTGGCCGGTCCGTCGACGGGCCGACCGCGGCCTGGGCCAGGGTGAACCCGGTGTGCAGGGCGGCCTGGACGGCGACGGTCGCGGAGGTGACGGCCAGGAGGCCGCGTTCGCGATCGGAGAGGATCCACGCGACCGCTCCGGTGGCCGCCACGGCCGCTGCCGTCGCCCACCAGGGGACGGTCCTCCCCGACATGAGGAGGTGGCCGAGGGACGCGAGCAGCACGCAGATGGCCGCGAACAACGCGGCCCTGAACGCGCGGCAACATCGACCGGGAGTCATGGCGGGCTCATCGTCGCACCCCTCTGAAGACGGCCACAGAGGGGCGCCCGTAATTGGCACGACCGGACAAAACCATATGTGTCGCACGCCACAACAGGGCCCGGGAACCCTCTGGTTCACCGCTCCGACTCCTGCTCTGGATCCAAATGGAGCCCAGGGAAAGGGAGTCGGCGGTGGGGCAGCGGACGGCATCGGTGAGGACCGCCGAGGCGGCGGTGGACGGCCGGCTGACGGCGCTGCTCACGAGCGCCATGGCCTTCTCGATGCTCCAGCTGTTCCTGCTCGGCGCGTTCGGCCCGCGCCTCGTCGATGAACTGGGGGTCTCACCGGCCGTCCTCGGCCTGACGACCACGATCGGCTTCGGGACGGCGGCCGTGCTCTCGCCGGTCGGCGGCCGCATGGTGGACCGGACGGGCCCGCGCCGCTCCCTCGTCGTCCTGCTGCTGGTGTCCGCGGCCGCGCTCGCGCTGATCGGCGCAGCGCCCGGCCCGGGGTTCCTCCTCGGCGCCGTGGCGCTCGGCGGCCTGCCGCAGGCGCTCGCCAATCCGGCGACCAACAAGGCGATCCTGGCCGCCGTCCCGCCCGCCCGGCGCGGATCGGTGACCGGCATGAAGCAGTCCGGTGTCCAGCTCGGGGCGTTCGCCGCCGGGCTGCCGCTGGCGGCACTGGCCGGAGGGGTCGGCTGGCGCGGGGCCGTATGGACGGCCGCCGCCGCGGCCGCACTGGCCGCGCTCTGGGCGCAGCGCGCCCTGCCCGCCGATCCGCCGGCGAAGGCCGCGGCGCCGGGCGCATCGCTCGTCCCGCGAGGCACCATCGCCTGGCTCGCGGTCTTCTCCCTCTTCCTGGGCTGCGGAATCGCCTCGGTCAACACGTACGTGGCCCTCTTCGGCGCCCAGAAGCTCGGCATGGGGCCGACGGCGGCCGCGGCCCTGGTGGCGGTCCTCGGTGTCGCGGGCATCGCCGGCCGGGTGGGCTGGTCGAAGGCGGCCCGGCCGGGGCGCGCCGAGTGGCTGCCCGGCGCGCTGGCGGCAGGGGCCGTACTGGCCGCCTGCCTGCTGGCCGCCGCGCTGTACGCGCGGCCGCTGGTCTGGGTCGCGGTCGTCGCCGTCGGGGTCTTCGCCGTCTCCGGCAATGCCGTCTCGATGGTGCTGGTGATGCAGCGGGCCGCCCCGGGCCGGGCCGGCCAGGAGTCCGCGCTCGTCGCCGCCGGGTTCTTCGCCGGGTTCGCGGTCGGGCCGCCGCTGTTCGGACTGCTGGCACAAGCGGGCCGGTACGGGCCGGGCTGGCTGCTGGTCGCCGCGGAGTTCACCGCTGCCGCCGCCGTCGCGACGGCCTGGGCCGTACGGGAACGGCGGCGCGGCCCGCGTACGGAGGTCCCGGCGTGACCCGGGCGGACTGGGCCGGGCGGGCGCTGGCCGACGTACTCGACCGGGCCGCCGCCACCCGTAGCGAGACCGGTGACTGGTTCCCGCTGTACGCGGACCCGGACACCGGCCGCTGGACGACCACTGGCCGCGGGGCGTGGACGGGCGGGTTCTGGGCCGGGCTGCTGTGGCTGCGGGCCCGGCACACCGGGGACGCGGGCGACCGGGCGGCCGCCGCCGCGTGCACGGCGCGGCTGGCCGACTGGGCCGAGGCCGACACCGCGACGCGCGGGCTGATCCTCTGGTACGGGACGGCGCTCGCCGGCGATGACGCCGGGGCGCGGGAGCTGCGGACCCGGGCCGCCGAGGCCGCGCTGGCCGCGCTGGACCCCGAACTCGGGCTGGTGCCCTGGGGATCGGCCTTCGGCGGCCCCCGGCTGCTGGCCCGGGTCGACGGCGTACCCGGCATGGTGGCGCTGCTCGCCGCAGCGGGCCCCGAGGGCGAACGCGCCGCCGCCTCCCACCTCCACCGGCATCTCGACCTCTGCCTCGGGGCGGGCGGACGCACCGTACCGGCCTGGGAGTTCCACGCCGAGGCGGGCTGGCGGGCGTGCGACGAACCGCCCGCCGGCTGGAGCCGGGGCAGCGCCTGGCTGCTCCTGGCGGTGGCCGACGCCCTGCACCGCCCCGGGGTCGCCCGGAGCGCCCCGGACCGGCTGGAGGCGGCGGCGCGGCGGCTGGCCGACGCGTGGACGCGGCCCTGCACCCCGTTCGTACCCCTGGCGGACGAGGAGCGGCCCGCCGGCCCCCTGGACACCTCCGCCGCCGCCATCGCGGCCGTCGCACTGCTGAAACTCGCCCGACTGCCGGGCTGCCCGGCCGCGGCGCAGTACGCGTACCGGGCCGCCGCGGTCCTGGAGCGCCTGGTGGGCGAGCACCTGACCCGGGGCATGCTGCTGGACGGCTGCTACGACGCCGGGAAGGGCATCGCGGCACGCCACGAGCTGGTGTGGGGCGACTTCTTCCTGGCGCTCGGCCTGGCGGCACTGACCGGGCTGGTCGAGATCGGGGACGTCTAGGCGTTGTCCGGGCGATCACGGCCAAGGGTGACGTCATGCTCACGCGCTGCCCTTGTTTGACTTCTGGCCTGCAGTAGATCTCAGTTGCGGTACATCCGCAGTTCACGGTCGTATTCCGGCATGAGCAGAATTGCTGAGGTCATCGTGCTGGCGCAGGATGCTGATGAGGTCATGGAGCCACTGACGCGGCGCGACGCATCGCGCACCTGGAACGGGGCGTTCTTCGAGATGCGGCCCGGAGGGAACTGGGGGTTCGGCTGGGGTGCGGAGTTCGTGCGGATGCGCAGTAGATCCGGGTTGTTGAAGCACCTGGAGTCTTTGCCGTGGCCCCGGCCAGAGACGGTGCAGGTCCTGATCCATGACGAGGAGGACGACTGTTTCGGGCTGTGGATGATCCACGACAGCAAGCTGGTGGAGATACCCCTTCCGCGCACGCGGCGGGCCTACTGGTCCGGACCACACAACGAGGAGTTCCCACCCGACCCCGGGATCCTGAACAGGACGGACAGTCGCCCTATTGCCTGGCCGGAGGAGATCGAGGGTGGCGACCGGTCCCGGCCTGCGGCCTGGTGAGGGCGATCGGGCTCGAAGCCAGATGAAGACGGCTGCCGCTGTCGTGGTGCCGAGGTAGACGTATCCGCGCTTGTCGTAGCGAGTCGCCACGGCCCGTGCGTGTTTGAGCTTGTTGATGGCCCGCTCGACGGTGTTCCGTTTCTTGTATCGCTCTTCGTCGAAACCTGGCCGTCCGCCGCGTGATCCCCTGCGTAGGCGGGCGGCCTGGCTGGCGGGCTTCCCGCGGGGTCTGCCCGGCCCGGGCCGCGGTACCCGGATTTTCTCCAGGACAGGCTTGAACTGGGTGCAGTCCGCCCGCTGCCCTGGCGTGACGATCGGGGACAGCGGGCGGCAGCGACCGTCCGCGCTCAGGTGCAGTTTGGTGGTGAATCCGCCCCGAGAGCGGCCGCATGCTGATGCGCGCGGACGATGGTGGAGTCGACCGAGATGTCCCAGTCGAGGTCTTCCATGGGCCGAACCGTTCAGGCAGGTCACGCCACTGAACGCCGGTTCGCACCCGGTGCAGAATCCCGCGATCACCTGTCGATGGTCCCGCCACCGGCCACAACGCCTGTTGCTGACTGGCAGGAACGGCCGGAGCCGTTCCCACTCGGCATCCGTCAGATCGCCCCGCCCCATGTCCACATCAACGACTTCGACTCCGACCAGTCACATGATCGGCCGGACAAGTCCTGGCAGGCCCTACACCTCTAGGCCTCGTACTCCTCGTACGTCTCGTCCTTCTCGTACGCACGGAGTACCCGGCGGGACACCGAGGTGATGTGGAGCTCGTCCGGGCCGTCGAGGATGCGGGCCGCGCGGCCGGTGCGGAAGAGCGCCGGCAGCGGGGTGTCGGGGCCGAGCCCGGCCGCGCCGTGGACCTGGATGGCCGCGTCCGCGACCTGTTGGAGCATCCGGGCCGCGGCGACCTTGGCCAGCCCCACCTCCACGTGCGCGTCCAGGCCGGCGGCGATCTTCGCCGCGGCCTCGTGGACCAGCGGTCGGGTGGTGCGCAGCGCGAGCAGCGCCTCGAAGACGTGCTGCTGGACGAGCTGGTGGCCGCCCAGCGGACCGCGCGTTCCCGTACGGGAGTTGGCGCGTGCGCACATCAGGTCGAAGGCGCGCTGGGCCTGGCCGAGCCAGCGCAGGCAGCGCAGGGTGCGGCCCAGCTGGAGCCGTTCCGCGGCGATGGAGAGGGCCTGTCCGCGCCGGCCGAGGAGGTGGTCGGCGTCCACCGCGACCCGGTCGAAGTCGATCTCCCACTGGCCGCGGGCCCCGAACACGGGCAGTTCGCGTACGACGCGGAAACCGGGGGAGTCGGTGGTGACCAGCAGGAGGGAGAGGCCCTCGCGGTCCCCCGGCTCCCCGTCGGTCCGGGCGAGGACGGTCACCAGATCGGCAGCGGCCGCTCCCGAGACGAACCACTTGCGGCCGCTGACGCGCCAACCGCCGTCGGGCCGTTCCTCGGCACGTGTCGCGGTGAGGAACGGATCGGTTCCGGGGGTGTCCGGTTCCGTCATGGCGTAGCAGGCGCGCAGCTCCCCGGCGGCCAGCCGTCCGGGATACCGGTCGCGGACCCGGTCGCCGCCGTGCTTCCACAGCATGGCCGCGTCGAGCAGGGGCGCGGAGCCGAGTGCCGCCGGTCCGTGGTCGCTCGCGCCCTCGGCCTCGGCGATCATCGCGTACCGGGCGAAGGAGAGTCCCTGGCCGCCGAGTTCGACGGGGAGCGGCAGCGCCCAGAGGCCCTCCTGCCTCGCCTGGGCCTGCAACTCGCCCAGGGCCGCGGCGGCATGTGGCCCGCCGGCGTCGAGTACGGGCTCGCAGGGCATGACCCGGCTCCGGACGAAGTACGCGACCCGGTCCCTCAACTCCCCGGTGTCAAAAGGGAGTTCTGCGCGGACGTGCTCAGCATCTCCGTGGCTCTGCACCACTTTCCTCCAACGTGCCGGGAACCCGTGGGAACGACAGTCCGACTGCCTCCCCGAGGAACTGGTCGGGTGCGCGCCCGCGCCGGTTCCCGCGTCGCGCACATCCGAGAAGAGGAGAGGCATGGCTTCACCAGCCGTCACCCGCACGGTCCGGCCGCTCGAAGGACTCCACCTCGCCGCCTCGGGACCGCCCGGGCTGACCGGCCTGGCCCTGGAGCACCTGGAGCTCCTCGGCGCGAGAGCGGGGGCGGGAGCGGGAGCGGCCGCGGGGGCGAGACCGGAGCCGGCCGAACCCCGGGACGGCCGTACGGCGCACATCGCCCTGTCCGGCGGCGACTTCGACCCGCAGGACGCGACCGTCCGCTGGTCGGCGCACCGGTCGAGCGGTATGACCGACGAGGCCACCGTCCAGGCGGCCACCGGCATCATGGCCGTGCACGGGCGCCGCGACGGCGCCCCCCGCGGCCTGGCCGTGGACTACGCCGCCACCGCCACGGGCGTACTCGCCGTACAGGGGCTGCTCGCCGGGCTGCTGGCCCAGGCCCGGGGCGGCCGGGCGGCCGGGGTGGCCACGAGCGCCGACCGGGCCGGGCTGCTGTCGGTCTCCCAGTACCTGGCCGCGGCCGGCGCCGACGAGGGCGAAGCCGCCGAACCGGCCCCGGGTGGACCGCCGTTCACGTCCCGCGACGGCATCCTCTTCGAGCTGGAGACCCTCGACCCGGGTGCCTGGGCCGCGTTCTGGCGGGCCCTGGAGGCCCCCTTCGGCGCCGTGCGCGCCGGATGGCGGCCGTTCCAGTTCCGGTACGCCACCGCCTGTGCACCCTTCCCGGCGGCCCTGCACGCCACGGCCCGAACGCACACCTGGCGGCGCATCGAGACGGCGGCCGCGGCCTCCGGCGCCGAGGTCTGCCGACTGCGGACCCTCGCCGAACGCGCGGCCGAACACGACGGCGCCGCGCCCTGGACCCTCACCCCGTACGGATTCGGCCACCGGACCCGCGCCGCGTACCGCGACCCCGTGGCCCCCGCCCCCGCCCGGCCGCTGGCCGGGCTGACCGTGCTCGAAGCGGGCCGCCGGATCCAGGCCCCCCTCGCCGCTCACCTGCTGGGCCTCCTCGGCGCCGATGTCGTGCGGATCGAGCCCCCGGGCGGAGACCCGCTGCGCGGGATGCCGCCCGCCTGCTCCGGGATCTCCGCCCGCTGGCTCGCGCTGAACCGCGGCAAGCGGGCCGTCGAGGTGGACATCAAGTCCGCCGCCGACCGGCGCCGACTGCGTCAGATGGCCGCCGATGCCGACGTCTTCCTGCACAACTGGGCCCCCGGCAAGGCGGCCGCGCTCGGACTCGACTCCGTCCATCTGGCCGCCGTGAACCCCGCGCTCGTCTACACCTACACGGGCGGCTGGGCGGGCCGGATCCCCGGCGCCCCCATGGGTACGGACTTCATGGTGCAGGCCCGCACCGGCGTCGGCGAAGCCGCCCGCCCGCTGGACGAGGCACCCGCGCCCTCCCTGATGACCCTGCTCGACGTACTGGGCGGCCTCCTGGGCGCCGAGGCCGCACTGGCGGGACTGCTCCTGCGCGAGCGCAGCGGCGGAGCGGGAGTCCGCGTCGACTCCTCGCTGCTCGGAGCAGCCGACGTGCTCACCGCCCCGGCCCTGCGCCGGGCGCTGCGCGGGCAGGACCCGCGCCGGCCGGCCGGCTTCCGGCGGCCGCTGCGCACCGCGGACGGCTGGATCGCCCCCACCGACACCTGCGCCCCCGCGGCCGCCGCGTACGACCTGCGCGAACTGCCCACCGCGGAGGCCCTGGCGCAGCTGCGTGCCCACGGCCTGTCCGCGACGGCCGTCACCGCCGAGCCCGCCGACCTGCACCACGACCCGCGCTTCCCCGGCTCGATCAGCCGCGACGCGCACGGTGCCCCCACCGTTCCCGACCCCTGGAGCTTCCTATGACCGTCGTCCTGCACGACCTGCTGCCCGCCGGCCTCCGCCGTGGCTGGGCGGCCGACGGGATCTGCCCCGACCTCGACCTCTACAGCCTGTTCCGGGCCCGGCAGATCGCCGATCTGCACGCCACCGCCGTCGTCGACGCCAAGGGCAAGCTCTGCTACACCGCGCTGGACCGCAAGGTGCGATGTCTGGCGGTCGGCCTCGCCGGCCTCGGCATACGGCCCGGCGAGGTGGTCGGCGTCCAACTCCCCAACGGCCGGGGAGCGGTCATCGCCGAGCTGGCCCTGGCCGCCCTCGGCGCGGTGGCGCTGCCCTTCCCGGTCGGCCGGGGGATCCTGGAGGCGGAAGCCCTGCTGCGCAAGGCGGAGGCCGTCGCGGTCATCGCCCCCGTCGAGCACCGGGGCAGCCGCCCTGCCGCCGAGCTGCGGTCGCTGGTCCCGGCCCTGCCGGAGCTGCGCCACGTCATCGCCGCCGGGCGGCCCGGCACTGCACCCGAAGGAACGATTCCGCTCTCCGGACTGCTGCGCTCCGACCCGGCCGCGTTCGTAGCGGCCCGGCCCGACCCCGACAGCGCCGCCCGGATTCTCGTCTCCTCCGGCTCGGAGGCGGAGCCGAAGATGGTCGCGTACTCCCACAACGCGCTCGCCGGGGGCCGGGGCAACTTCCTCGCCTCGCTCATGCCCGACGGGACCCCGCCGCGCTGCCTGTTCCTCGTACCGCTCGGGTCCGCGTTCGGGTCCAGCGGCACTGCCGTCACCCTCGCCCGGCACGGCGGAACGCTGATCCTGCTCGACCACTTCACCCCGGAGGCTGCCCTCGCCGCCGTCCGCGAGCACCGGCCGACGCACATCCTGGGCGTCCCGACGATGGTCCGCATGATGCTGGACCGGCTGGAAAGCCGGCTGGAAGGCCTCGACCCCGGCGCGGGCGAACTGCCCGCGCCCACCGCCCTGGTCCTCGGCGGCTCGGCCCTGGACGAGACCACGGCCGAGGACGCCGCCCGCGCCTTCGGCTGCCCGGTGGTCAACCTTTACGGCTCGGCCGACGGGGTCAACTGCCACACCGGGCTCGGCGACGAGGACCAGGAGGCCGGGGGGAACACCACGGGAGTGGTGGCCGGCCGGCCCGACGCCCGCGTCGCGGACATCCACATCGCCGACCCCGACACGCACGAACAGCTCCCGGACGGGGAGATCGGCGAGATCATCGCGCGCGGTCCCATGACCCCGATGTGCTACGTGGCCTCCCCGGAACTGGACGCCCGCTACCGCACCCCCGAGGGCTGGGTCCGTACGGGAGACCTCGGCCTGATCGACGGGGCCGGGGTCCTGCACCTCGTCGGCCGCCTCAAGGACATCGTGATCCGCGGCGGGGCCAACATCAGCCCCGCGGAGGTCGAGCGGGAGCTCGCCTCGCATCCGCGCGTACGGGAGGTGGTGTGCGTCGGCATCCCGGACCGGCTGATGGGCGAGCGCCTCGCGGTGTGCGTCGTACCGCGCGGCCCCGAGGCCCCCACGCTCGACTCGCTCGGCGAACACCTCACCGGCCGCGGGCTCGAACAGCGCAAACACCCCGAGCGGTTGCTCGTGCTCGCGGAACTCCCGCTCACACCGGCCGGCAAGCCCGACCGCGCGGCGCTCCGAGAGCGGCTGACGCGGCCCGCGCGCCCCGCCCCCACGGCGGCCCCGGCACCTCCGCTCGCCCACGCTGGCTGACGCGCCCGCGGACCGGCGACATCAGAGGTACAAGGGGCGGGAGGGCGACCGGAGTTGCTCTCCCACCCCCATGCCTGTGCGCCGGGCGCGTCAGGAAGCGCCCGCGGCCTTCTTCAGCTCGGCCGCCGCGTTGCGGTAGACGGGCAGCAAATCGAGGTCCGCACCCGGGTAGTTGACGATCTCGATCTGCCGGGCGCCCGAATCGGGCAGGACGGTCCCGGTCGACATGTGGGCGTTGTCCAGGACCAAGGCGGGCTTCTTCCCCGACAGTTCGGCGAGTTGCGCCGGGGTGACCGCCTCGGGGCCGTACGTGCCGACCGGCGCGGCCCCGGCCAGCTTCGCGGACCAGGTGGTGAACACCTGGCTGACGACCGCCGGGCTCTTCCCGCCCGGCCAGGACCCCTGCACGTCCTTCGACAGCTTCGCGTACTCGGAGTCGAACGACGCCGTCCACCGTCCGGCGGCTTCCTCGGTGCCGAACAGCTTGCCCAGCTTGGCCACTTCGGCCTTGACCTTGTCGGCGTCGTTGTCGAGGTTCACCTCGACCAGTTCGGCCTTCGAGCCGGCCGCCTCCTTGATCTTCGCCACGTACGGCTCGAAGGGCGCGTAGAGCACGAAGTCGGCCTTGCCGACGGCGGCCAGGTCGGAGGGCTTGGGGTCGTAGTCCGGGGCGTGGTGTACCGACTGCGGAACGATCACCTTGACGTCCTCGGCGCCGGCGGCCTTGGCGAAGGCGCCCTCCCAGGTGGTGGTGACCACGACGACCGGTTTCCCGCCGTGCCGGCCGGGTGCGCCGTCCTTCGAGGAGGTGTCGGTGTTGCCGGTGCCGTTGCCGGTGCCGCAGCCGGTGACGAGGGCCGTCAGTGCCGCGGTCAGTGCGAGGAGGGAAGCGAATCGGACGCGGGTGCGCGCCATGTGCTGGTGCTCCGTTCGGGGATGAGATGGACCGCGAGGACGAGCGCCCCCGCGGTGAGGACGAGGACCGGACCCGGAGGCCAGTCGAGCCGCAGGGCGACGAGGAACCCGGTCAGGTTCACGGCCACCCCGATGCCGACCGCCCACAGGGTGATGGACCGCAGCGAGGTGCCCAGGCGGCGTGCCGCGAGTGCCGGCAGCAGGGTGAGGGCGTCGACGAGCAGTGCCCCGGTGAGCTTGATCGCCCCGGCGACCGCCACCGCGACCAGGACCAGCAGTACGACGGTCAGCGCCCGGACCGGGACGCCCGAACACTGGGCCAGCTCACGGTCGTACAGCAGCAGGGCCACATCGCGCCGCCGCCACCAGAACAACCCCGGTACGAGGGCCGCCAGCGCGCCGAGCACCACGAGGTCGGCGGTACCCACGGACAGGATCGAGCCCCACAGCAGGGCGAACGCGCCGGAGGCGTTGACCCCCGACACGGCCAGGACGAGCAGCGCGGCCGCGATGGCCAGGCTCATCAGCAGGCCCATCGCCCCGGACAGACCGTCCGGCGTACGGGCGAGCGGCGCCACCCCGGCCCCGGCCAGGGCGCAGGCGACGAGGGCGCACAGCATCGGATCGAGCCCGGTCAGGAGCCCGACCGCGATGCCCAGCAGGGCGACGTGCATCATCGCGAAGCGCACCGGCATGATGTCGAGCCCCACGATGACCACGCCGATCACCGGCAGGCCGATCGCCGCCAGCAGCAGGGCGAAGCCCGCCCTCTGCACGGGGACCAGCTGGAGCAGTTCGCCGAGGTCGGCTCCGGCGAGGATCACGCGACCTCCCGCAGCCGGCCCGCGGCCATCTCCAGTACGCGGTCACAGCGCTGCGCGAGCGCCCGGTCGTGCGTCACCACGACGAGGGTCACCGGCAGGGCGGCCAGTACGTCGGCCGCCTCCTCCTGGCCGTCGAAATCCAGTGCGGCGGTCGGCTCGTCGGCCAGGAGCACCTCGGCCCCCGCCGCCACCGCGCCGATCGCCCGGGCCAGGTACATCCGCTGCAACTGCCCGCCGGACAGCGTGTGCAGCGGCCTGTCGAGCAGCGCGCCGACGCCCAGTTTCCGTGCCGCTTCGGCCGCCTCGGCCGGTGCGCCGCCGCTGGCCAGCAGCTCGTCCCCGAGGAGCGGGAACCGGCCGGCCGCCGGTTTCTGCGGGATCCAGGCGCAGGAGCGCCGCCGCCAGGCCCATTCGGCGGCCGAGCCGGTGCCGCGGCCGCCGACCAGGATGCTCCCGGACACCTGGCGGTGCAGCCCGAGGACCGCGCGCAGCAGCGTGGTCTTGCCCGAGCCGTTGGTCCCGGTCAGCGCGACCCGCTCGCCCGCCGCGATCTCCAGGTCCACCTCGGCGACCGCCTCGATCCGGCCGTGGCGGCAGGCGACCCCCCGCATGCGTACGTCCAGCCCGCCCATCCGTCGCCCTCCCGTCGTCCGGTGCCGGGTGGCCCCCCGCACGCGGAGTTGGTCGGACGCGGGCCGCTCCCGGTTCCGGCGGCGGGCGGCGGATCCGTTTCGGTTCGGGTCGGGAAAGGTCGGGTCGGGAAAGGTCGGGTCAGGACAGGCCGGGTCGGGCCAGGCCGGATCGGGACAGGCCGGATCAGGACAGGCCGCGTCAGCTCAGGTCAGGTAGGGCCGCCGGGTCCGAGGCCGGGGCGGGTGCCGGGTCGGTGCCGCCCTGGTCGAGCCGGAACGGCGGGTACTCGTCCGTCATCAGCGTGGCGTACGCGGCGACGCGCAGCACCCATCGGTGCAGCCCCACGATCAGGTCGAACAGGCCGCGCGGGTACGTCGCGGTGAAGGCGAGCGCCACCGCCGCGATGAGCGCCAGCAGCGTGATCAGACCGCCGCCTCCGCACCAGCCGTGGCGCATGCCGCCGCCGATGAAGAAGGCGATGATCAGGTAGTGCGGGATCGCCAGCAGCCACCACTTCACCAGCACCAGTGGCCGGGACAGGCGCTCCGGGTAGGCCACCTCCAGGCGTGCCGGATAGCCCGGCTCCGGCCCCAGGCTGAAGGGCGGGTACCGGTCGGTGCCGAGGGCGCCGTACGCGTAGAACGAGACCCGCCACGACCAGCGGAGCACGCCGACGTTGAAGTCGAACAGGCCGCGCGGGTAGCGCTCGGTGAACAGGATCGCGAAGAAGGCGATCACGCTGACCACGATGAAGGCGATCCACAGGAAGAACAGCACGATGTAGTGGGGGATCGCCAGGATCCACTTCACCAGCCAGAGCCAGCGCGACAGCGGGCTGTCGAGGTCGGCGCTCACCCTGACCGACCGGTGGTACGAAGCGTTCGCGGACATGATGCGTCACCGTCCCGTGTCCGGCGTCGTCGAACCCCCCGGACCTTGTGTCCCTCCATCATCCGTGCCGCACGCGGCGGGCTCCACTCGGCGTCCGGGGCGTCCGGATGTGACAGACAACCGTCATTGCGGCCATCTGCCCGTCCGGCCAGGATGGACGCATGTCCACGCCCCACCGCGTCGTGATCGCGGTCTTCCCCGATGTCGACCTGCTCGACGTCACCGGCCCCGCCGAGGTCTTCGCCCTCGCGAGCCGGGAGGCCGGGCGCCGGCTGTACGACGTACGACTGGCGGGCCCGGACGGCGGCCAGGTCACCACCTCGGCCGGCGTCCGGCTGGTCACCGACCTCTCCTTCGCCGAGGTCGGCTCCGCCGTGGACACCCTCGTGGTGCCCGGCGCCGTCGAGCCGGCGGAGGAGGGCCCGGTCGCGCGCGTCGACGAGGCAGTGGTGCGGTGGGTCGCCGCCACCGCCCCGCACGCCGCGCGCGTGGCCTCGGTGTGCGTCGGCGCCCACCTGCTGGCGGCGGCCGGCCTGCTGGACGGGCGCCGGGCCACCACCCACTGGTCCACGGCCGGCCAGCTGGCGGCCGAGCACCCGCGGGTCGAGGTCGACCCGGACCCGATCTTCGTCCGCTCCGGCCGGGTGTGGACCGGGGCCGGGATCAGCGCCTGCATGGACCTGACGCTGGCCCTGGTGGCCGAGGACCACGGCGAGGAACTGGCCCTCGCGGTCGCCAGGCAGCTGGTCATGTACCTCAAGCGGCAGGGCGGCCAGAGCCAGTTCAGCGTGCCGCTCAGCCGCCCGGCGGCCTCCCGCAGGGACATCGACGCCCTGCGGGGCTACATCTGCGAACACCTCGGCGCGGACCTGTCGGCGGCCGCCCTCGCGGCCCGGATGAGCCTGAGCGAGCGCCATTTCGCCCGTACCTTCCGCAAGGAGCTGGGGACCAGCCCCGCCGCCTACGTGGAGGCCGTACGGGTGGAAGCCGCCCGCCGGCTGCTGGAGACCACCGACCAGCCGCTGGAGCAGGTCGCCGCGGCGGCCGGCCTGGGCTCGGTGGAAACCCTGCACCGGGCCTTCCGCAAGCAGATCGCGACGACCCCGGCCGCGTACCGCCGCCGCTTCCGTACCGCCCACTGACCGCCCGGCGCGACCGCGCGCCGGGCCGCGGCTTCGCCGTGCCCGTTTCCCGAGAGAAGGACGCGCTTCACCATGTCTGAATCCACCGCAACCACTGCAACTTCCGCAACCACTGCAACCACCGGATCCACCGCGACCACCGCGTCCAAGTCCCTGCGCGACGTGGTCGGCCTGCCCGGCACGCTGCCCCGCCTGGCGGAGTCCGTCCTGGTCATGGTCGACTTCCAGAACACCTACCGCTCCGGTGTGATGGCCCTGGACGGCGCCGAACCGGCCCTGGCGGCGGGCGCCCGCCTGCTGGCCGGGGCCCGGGCCGCGGGCACACCGGTCGTGCACGTCGTCAACGACGGCGGCGAGGGGACCCCGTACGACATCCGGGCGGAGATCGGCGCCATCAGTGCCGAGGTCGCGCCGCTGGCCGGGGAGCCGGTCGTGGTCAAGCAGTTCCCGAACGCCTTCCACGCCACCGAACTGGAGAAGACCCTGCGGGAGCTGGGCGCCGGACCCGACCTCGTGATAGCCGGGTTCATGACGCACATGTGCGTCACGTTCACCGCCCAGGGCGCCTTCAACCTGGGCTACCGCCCGGTCGTCGTCGCCGAGGCCACCGCGACGCGCTCCCTCAAGGCGCCCGACGGCACGCTGGTCCCGGCCGCCATCCTCCAGGCGGCCGGCCTCACGACGATCGCCGACCTGTTCGCCCCGGTGGCCCCCACGGTCGACTCCCTCCCGGCCTGACCCGGAACGCGGGAGAGCCCCGGACCGGCCGGTCCGGGGCCCCTGCCGAGGCGTGGATCCCGGGTCAGTGGATGACGCTGAAGCTGCGCCAGGGGAGGCTGACCGGGGCCGTGACGTTCGAGAGCGTGGTGGCGACGTAGATGCCTTCGTTCCCCAAGGGCGTGGTGCAGTCCGCCGTCCTGTACAGCACGACGTCGACGAGGGTGTTGTTCTCCACGTGGGTGGCGCCCTTCGGGAGGGCGATCCTGTGGCATCCGTTCACCGAGGTGTTCGAGTAACTCAGCTCCGCCGGCGAGTCGTGGCCGCGGAACGTCAGCATGCCGACGGTGCTCCGGCCCAGGCCCGAGCAGGCGGTGGCGGTCAGCAGCAGTGCTGCGGCCGCGGTGATGACGCCGATACGCCGGCTGTGGGACATGGCGCGGTCCTCGTCTGTGCGGTGGTGACTGCCTTGCCCACAGCCTGCCCCGGCGGGGCGAGGGCGGCATCCGGTGCTCGGCCGGGCGGATGAACGCGGCCGAGCCGGGAAAGGACCCGTCCATGACCACCGACCTTCGCATCGGCGTCCTCGGATACGGGCTCCGGGGCAGCATCGCGCGGACGGCGCACCGGCCCGGCCGCGGCGCGACCGTCACCGCCGTCGCGGATCCCGATCCGCGGGCCCGGGCGGAGGCCGCCGCAGCCTTCCCGGGCGCGTACGCCACCCCCGATCCCGCAACCGTGATCGAGGATCCGGACGTCGACGCCGTCCTCGTCCTGACCCCCGACCACACCCACACCGATCTGGCCTGCCGGACGCTCATCGCCCGCAAGCCCGTCTTCGTCGAGAAGCCGCTCGCCATCACCGTCGACGGCTGCGACGAGATCCTGCGCACCGCCCGCGCGACGGGCACCCGCCTGTACGTCGGGCACAACATGCGGCACATGCCCGTCGTGCGGATGATGCGCGAGCTGATCGCGGCCGGGGCGATCGGGCGGGTCAGGACCGTCTGGGTCCGGCACTTCGTCGGCTACGGCGGCGACTGGTACTTCAAGGACTGGCACGCCGAGCGCCGCCACACCACGGGCCTGCTGCTCCAGAAGGCCGCGCACGACATCGACGTACTGCACTGGCTGGCCGGCGCGTACACCGACGACGTCCAGGCGATGGGCGACCTGCTGGTCTACGGGGACAACCCGCACCGGCGCGCTCCCGGCGAACCCAAGACCGACGACTGGTACACGGAGGACGGCCACTGGCCCCCGCACACCCAGCGCGGACTCAACCCCGTCATCGACGTCGAGGACGTCTCGCTGCTCAACCTCCGCCTCGCGGGCGGGGTGCTGGCGGCCTACCAGCAGTGCCATTTCACCCCCGACTACTGGCGCAACTACACCGTCATCGGCGACGCCGGCCGCCTGGAGAACTTCGGCGACGGCCCGGGCGCCGAGGTCCGGGTCTGGAACGCCCGCCGCTCCGGATACCGGGCCGCGCCGGACGCCTCGTACGCCGTCCCCGACGCGGAGGGCACGGGCGGGCACGGGGGCGCCGACCCGCTGCTGATCGACGAGTTCCTGCGCTTCGTACGCCACGGCGGAGCGACGGACACCTCGCCGGTCGCCGCCCGGATGGCGGTCGCGGCGGGGTGCATGGCGACGGAATCCCTGCGCGACGGGGGCACACCCCGACGGGTACCGCCGCTCGATCCGGCCGTGGCGGCCTACTTCGACCAGGGCCAGGGCCCAGGCGAGGGCCAGGGCCAGGTTCAGGACCAGGACCAGGGCACGTCCGGGGGCCGTTGAACCGCCACGCCGGTCCCGGCATTTGCCCAAGAGTTCCCCAAGGGCGGGCCCGCCTCCGGATCCCCGGCCGCGCGGGGCCTAGCTTGGGCCCGCATGAGCGTCCTTGCCGAGCAGCACCGGGCCGACGGGACTCCTGGGCGGCGTCGCCTGGTACGGGGCGCCCTCACCGGGGCCCTGGCCCTGGGCGCCGGACTGGCGGCCGGTGGCGGCTCCACCGGCGGCTCCACCCGGACCGGCCCGAACGGTCCGCGGCCCGGTACGCCCGAGGCGGCGCTGCGGGAGCTGTCGGCCGGCAACGCCCGCTGGCGGACCTTCCACGAGCGGCATCCCGACGCCACCCGGACCGTACGGCAGGCGCTGGTCGGGGGACAGCACCCGTTCGCCGTCATCCTGGGCTGCGTCGACTCCCGCGTCCCGCCGGAGCTGGTCTTCGACCAGGGGCTCGGGGATCTGATGACCGTACGGTCGGCCGGTGAGGTGCTGGACGACGCCGTGCTCGGAAGCATCGCGTTCGGGGTCGTGGAGCTGGCCATTCCGCTGGTGGTTGTCCTCGGGCACCAGTCCTGCGGTGCCGTGACCGCCGCGGTCCGCGCCGCCGAGGGGCTGGAGCAGCTGCCCGGACACCTGCGCTACCTGGCGGAGCAGATCCGTCCGGCCGTCGACCGCACGCTGAGCAGGGACGCGCGCGTCGATGCGGCGGTCACCCAGAACGTCCGGCTCGTCCGCTCCCGGCTGGCGGCGGAGCCCGATCTGGCCGCCCGGGTCGCGGCCGGAAGGCTGGCCGTGGTCGGAGCACGGTACGAACTCACCAGCCAGCGGGTGCGCCGGATCCGCTGACCGGATCTCCAGGTCCACAAGTGCGGGGCTCTTGTTTGTTTTGCCAGGCATCTGCCAACTGATTTACCTGAGTGACCTTGCAGATGCACTATGGGGGAGGTCACCGCCCGGGCGGCAACGCTCCCGACTCCTGCTCACGAGGCGAGGTATGGATCCATGGACGTACGCAGCTGGGACGGCAGCGCCGCCGATGTCGACTACGGCGCCATCGGCTCCGGCCACTCGGACTTCCGGCGCCCCGACCCCCGCATCGCCCGGTTCATCGCCGACGCGCTCGAAGGGGCCCGTACCGTGGTCAACATCGGCGCCGGGGCCGGATCGTACGAGTCCGCCGCCGGCGCGGTGACCCCCGTGGAGCCGTCCCGGTCGATGCGGGCCCGGCGCTCGGAGGCCCTGCCGCGGGCGGTGGACGCCGTCGCCGAGGACCTGCCGTTCGCGGACGGGGAGTTCGACGGGGCGATGACCCTGTTCAGCGTGCACCAGTGGAGCGACCCCGAGGCGGGGCTGCGCGAGATGCGCCGGGTGACCCGCGGCCCGGCGGTCGTGCTGACCTGCGACCCCGACCGCGTACGCGACTTCTGGCTGTACGAGTACGCGCCCGAGGTCCTCGACTCCGAGGCCCGCCGCTACCCGCCGCTCGAGAAGATGGCCGCGGCCCTCGGCGGCACCGGGACGGTGCGGACCGTACCGATCCCGCTGGACTGCACCGACGGGTTCAACGAGGCCTACTACGGCCGTCCCGAGATGCTGCTGGACCCCGCCGCCCGGCAGGCCTGCTCCGCCTGGAGCTTCGTCGACGACGCAGTGCGCGAGCGGTTCACCACCCGGCTGCGGGACGACCTCGACTCCGGTGCGTGGGACGAGCGCTTCGGCCACCTGCGCAGCCGGCCGTTCTACGAGGGGTCGCTCGTCATCGTGCGCGCGATACCCGAGCACCAGACCGAGGAGCACCACGATGGAGGTACCTGACCGCATGGACGAACACCTGCGCGTCCTGGGTCTGGTCGAGGCCCAGCGCACCGTGTTCCCGTACCGGGAGAACCCGCCGGACCGGGTCATCGGCGAGGACGACATCGCGTTCGCCGACTTCGGTCCGATCTTCGAGGAGTACGAGGCGGACTTCGGCCGCACCTTCGTCTTCGGGGCGGACCCGGTCAAGCACCGGCTGAGGGACGACCTGGCCACCGTGTTCGCGGCGGGCCGCGCCGCCTTCCGCGCCGATCCGCACATCACCGGCAGGCAGCTGTACGCGCAGGTGGAGCGGCTCGCCGCGGAGGCGGGCCGGACGCTGGGCGGGTGGCACGCCGGCCACCTCGTCGGGGAGTTCCCGCACGAGACGATCGACGGCGCTCGCGCGGAGTCGTACATCGCACCGGACAACGACACCCCGCTGCGCCGCACCGACCGGGCCGGGTGGCGCTGCCACTGGATCCTGGAGATCCATCTGGTCGACGAGCCGCACGGCTTCGGCGGTTTCCACGAGCAGCTCCTGGACCTCGCCTGAAGACGAGGCCGAGGCCGAGCCCGACGCCGAGGACGAGGCCCGAGCCGGGCCCGCGGCCGTAGCGGACCGCGGGCCGGTCCCGCTCACACCGGGTCGGTCTCCTCCGGGTCCGGCAGCGCCTGCTCCGACCAGATGACCTTGCCCTCCGGCGTGTACCGGGCTCCCCAGCGGCGGCTGAGCTGGGCCACCAGGAAGAGGCCGCGGCCCCCCTCGTCCGTGGTCTTGGCGTAGTGCAGCCGCGGTGAGCTGCTGCTGCCGTCGAAGACCTCGCAGGTCAGCACCCGGTCGTGCAGGAGCCGTACGCGGACCGGCTCGGCGCCGTGCCGGATCGCGTTCGTGATCAGCTCGCTCAGCACCAGCTCCGTACCGAAGGTGAGCTCCGACAGGCCCCACTCCTCCAGCTTCTCCATGGCGACGGCCCGCATGGCCCCGACCGCACTCGGCTCGAACGGGACCTCCCACTCGGCGATGCGCTCCGCCGGCAGCGCCGACGTCCGCGCGACCAGCAGGGCCACGTCGTCGCGCGGACGCACCGGCAGCAGCTCCGCCAGGACCTCCCGGCAGGTCTCCTCCGGGCTGCGGTCCGCGTGCGCCAGCGCCGCGCGGAGCAGTACGAGCCCCTCGTCGATGTCGCGCGCGCGGTCCTCGATCAGCCCGTCGGTGTACAGCACCAGCTGGGTGCCCTCGCTCAGGTCCAGCTCCGCCGACTCGAAGGGGAACCCGCCGAGCCCCAGCGGAGCGCCCGCGGGCAGCTCCGGGATCTCCACCGTGCCGTCCGGGCGCACCACCGCCGGCGGCATGTGGCCGGCCCGTGCCACCGTGCAGCGCTGGGTCACCGCGTCGTACACGGCGTACAGGCAGGTGGCCCCGATCAGGCCGCCCTCGGCACCGTCGCCGCCCGCCACGCTCTGGTCGATGTACTGGACGAGGTCGTCGAGGCGGGCCAGGAGCTCGTCGGGCGGCAGGTCCAGGGAGGAGAAGTTCAGTACGGCGGTGCGCAGCCGGCCCATGGCCGCCGCGGCGTGCAGACCGTGCCCGACGACGTCGCCGACGACGAGGGCGACGCGGGCGCCCGGGAGCGGGATCACGTCGAACCAGTCGCCGCCCACCCCCGACTGCGCGGGCAGGTAGTAATGCGCCACCTCCACGGCGCTCTGCTCGGGCAGATCGCGCGGCAGCAGGCTGCGCTGGAGGGTCACGGCCAGGGCGTGCTCGCGCGTGTAGCGGCGCGCGTTGTCGATGCTGACCCCGGCGCGGGCGACGAGCTCCTCCGCCAGCGACAGGTCCTCCTCGTCGAAGGGTTCCTTCTCGGAGCGCCAGAAGTTGACGAGGCCGAGGACCACCCCGCGGGCCTTGAGCGGTGCCGTGATCAGGGAGTGGACGCCGAACTCGACGATGGCCTGGGCCCGGGGCGGGTCCTGGGCGTGCCACCCCGGCGCGTCGGCCAGATCGGTCACCATCTCGGCGCGGCCGCTGTTGAGCCCGCGCGCCTGCGGGGTGGTGGACACGAAGTCGATCAGCCGGCCGCGCGGGTAGAGCGGGACGTCGTCCCGGATGCCGCTCACCCCGGTGCGCCGCAGGTCGGCCTTGACGGCGGTGGGCTCGTCGCCGAGGAGGACGGGTTCCGCCAGGTCGACGGTGACGAAGTCCGCGAAGCGCGGTACGGCGACGTCGGCGAGCTCCTGGGCCGTCTGCTCCACGTCGAGGGTGGTGCCGACGCCGACCCCCGCGTCGTACAGCAGCCGGAGGCGTTTGCGGGCCGCCTCGGCCCGGGTGCTGAGCACCTGCATCTCGGTGGAGTCCCGGATGGTGACGGCCGTGCCCTCGGACTTGCCGCCGCGGCGGGTCGGGCGCTGGTTGACGACCAGCAGCCGGTCCCCGGCCTCGTGGACCTCGTCGGTGGCCTCCCGGCCGGACAGCAGGAGGTCGGCCATCTGCCGGTCGAGCCCCGACAGCTCCCGGATGTGCTGCCCCTCGGCGTCGGGCGGCAGTCTGAGCAGACGTTTCGCCTCGTCGTTGGCGAGGAGGAGCCGGCCGCCGCCGTCGGTGATCAGCACGCCCTCGCGTACGGAGTGCAGCACCGCGTCGTGGTGCTCGTACATCCGGGTCATTTCGAGGGGGCCGAGGCCGCGGGTCTGGCGGCGCAGGCGCCTGCTGATCAGCGCCGCGCCGGCGGTGGCCAGGGCGAGGCCGACCGCGCTGGTGCCGAGGATGAGGGGCAGTTGCCGCTGGAACACGCCGGTGACGTTCTTCACCGTGAGGCCGGCCGACACCAGTCCCACGACGGGGCCGCCGTCCTTGTACGGGTCGGCGAAGACGGGTACGACGGCCTGGATCTCCTGGCCCAGGGGGCCCTTCACGCTCTCGGTGTACACCTGGCCGGCCAGTGAGGGCGCGATGGTGCCCACGAACTGCTTGCCGATGCGGTCGGGGAGCGGATGGGTGTAGCGGATCCCCTGGTCGTTCATCACGACGATGAAGTCCACCCCGGCGTCCTTGCGCGTCACCTCGGTGAGCGGCTGGAGGATCTTGGTGGGGTCGGGGGCGAGGAGGGCCTGGCGCAGACCGAGCGAATGGGCGAAGGTCTGCGCGACCGCCACCGAGCGGGTCCGGGCCTCCCGGTCCACGTCGTGCCGGGACTGGAGTACGAGGGCCAGTACCGCGCCGGCGGCGAGCAGCACCACGATCGCCACCTGGAGGACGAATACCTGTCGGGCGACGCTGCGCGGGCGCTTTTGGCTCAGTGACCGCACCGACGTCCCCGGCACGGGTTGCAAGGATGGGTCACGAACCATTTGTAGCACTGTCGGTCGTCCGGGGCCGGGAGAGCGCCACCGCCGCGTCCGGGCGCGCCGTCAGCCGGTCCGGCTCTCCCGCCAGGTCCTGAGCGCCTCGTCGACGTCGAATTCGGTGAGGTGGAGGGGCGGGCCCGGCGGCGGGCGGCGCAGGGCCGCGCGGATCTTCTCGTTGATCCCGGTGAGGATGGACCGCGCCTGGCGTTCCGAGCGGGCGGCGTGGACCGCCTCCAGGGCGTCCTCGGCCTCCTTGCGCAGGGCGAGCGCGGGCGGCAGGGCGGCGAACCCCTCGCGGTGCATCTTGTCCTTGATCCACCACTGCTCGTCGTACGGGGCGTCGATCGAGGCCAGGGGCTTGCCGTAGCCCGGGAGCCGCTCGAACTCGCCGCGCTCGGCGGCCTCCCTGATCTGCCGGTCCACCCAGGACTCGAAGCTGACGCCCGGTGGCTTGCGGTCGGTCACGACTGCTCCTCTCGTCCGTGCGCCCAGCCTATCGCCGGGGTGTCCGGCCCCGGCGCGGATGAGGCAGGGGCCGCAGATTTATCTTGACGTCAAGATTGATCTCCGGCAGGCTACCGCAAAGTATCTCGATATCGAGATACTTTGGCGGGGGATGCGGAGGCCCGGAATGATCTGGCGGCGCGGCGTGGGGGAGCGGAACGGCCCGGGAGACCGGAAGGTGCCGGGAGACGGGAAGGGCGGGACCGGGCTGCTGGCGCAGTTGCGCCACCCGCCCGGCGGGCGGGACGCCCGGATCATGCTCTTCGCCCAGCTGCTGGACCGCACCGGGACGGGCGTGTGGGCCGCGTCCTGCGTCCTGTTCTTCACCTTCGTGGCCGGCCTGGACGGGCGGCAGCTGGGCCTGCTGCTGGGTGCGGCGGGCGTGGCGGGCATCGCGGGCTCGCCGCTGGCCGGCCATCTGGCCGCCCGGTTCCCCGTACGCACGCTGCTGATCGGCTGTCACCTGCTGCGCCTGGTCGCGATCTGCGCGCTGCTCGTGCTCACCCGCTTCGAGGTGCTGCTGCTCGTGGTCGCCGTCACCTCGCTCGGCGACCGCGCGGCCAAGATGCTGGAGATGCTCTTCGCCACGCGGGCGGCCGGCGAGCGGCGCGGCACGTACCAGGCGCTGTCGCGCAGCGTGGCGAACGCCGGGTACGCGCTCGGCGCGGGACTCGCCGCCATCGGCCTCGCGGTGGGCACGCGCGAGGCGTACCAGGTACTGATCCTCGGCAACGGGCTGTCGTTCGTCGTGGCCGCGGCGCTGGTGTGGCGGACCCGGGAACAGCGGCACGGGCCGGGGCGCACTGTCGGGAGCGGGAGCGGGAGCGGGAGCGGGAGCGGGAGCGGGAGCGGGAGCGGGAGCGGGAGCGGGGGCCGGGAGGCGGCCGCGCAGCCCGCGGAGTCCGAGACCGCGGACGTGCCCGATGCGGACCGCGCGGGCGCCGCGAATCCGTGGCGGGACCGCGGCTACCTCCGGTTCGTCCTCCTCGACATCCCGCTGTGCCTGGACGACTCGATCCTGGGGGTCGGGCTGCCGCTGTGGCTGGTCGGGCACACCGACGCCCCGCACGCCGTGGTCCCGGCCTTCCTCTTCGTCAACACCGTGCTCGTCGTCGCCCTCCAGATGACCGTGTCGGCGCGGGTCCGGCGGCCCCGCCAGGCCGCCGCGGCGGCCCGGCTGTACGGGCTGACCCTGCTCGGATGCTGCACGCTCCTGGCCCTCACCCCCGAGCACGGCGCCTGGGCCGCCTCGATCGCCCTGCTGGCCGCCGCCGTGCTGGCCACGGCCGCGGAGCTGCTGCGCTCGGTGAGCTCCTGGGAGCTGGCCGTCTCCCTCGCGCCCCGGGAGGCGAGGGCCTCGTACCTGGGGGTGGCGGGCATGTCCCAGTCCATCCAGAAGTCGGCCGGGCCGCTGCTGCTGACCGGCGTGGTGATGGCGGCCGGACCGGCGGGCTGGCTGGTGCTCGGGGCGGCCGTCGCGGGGGTCTCCGTCGTCCAACGGCGGACCGGTCTGCGGCGGTTGGACTCCATGGAGCGGAAGGCGGCCACGGGCGCCGCGGCGGCCGGTCCCCGCACCGCGACGGGGAGCGATCCCGCGCCGGTCTCCTGACACCGCCTCCGGCCGGCCATCGGATCACGGGGGCGCGGTGTTTTCTCCATCGGCTTGGGTAGGCGGCCCCCATGAGCGAGGACACTCGCACGCTGATCCTCGGCGGCGGGACGCACAAGGCCGTCACCCGGTGCCGGGACTTCACCCGGCGCGCACTGTCCGACTGGCAGTGGATCACGGATGCGGACGACGCGGAAAGCCCGTACGACCCGGACCGGAAGGAGGCCGCCGAAGACGTCCTCCTCCTGGTCTCCGAGCTGGTCGGCAACGCCTGCCTGCACGCGGGCGGCCCCCGTGAACTGGTGCTGCGCCGCACCCCCGCGCGGCTCCGGATCGAGGTCGGCGACGGGAGCCCCGAGCACCCCCGTCGCCTGCGGACCACCGGATCCGCCCTTCCCGGCGGCCACGGCCTGCTCATCCTGGAACGGCTCGCCCGGAGCTGGGGCTGTGAGCCCTACGGGGACGGGCGGACCGGCAAGACGGTGTGGGCGGAAGTCCCGATACCGCTCACGGCCGCGCGGATTCCTCCGGCGGATCCTCCAGGAGGCCCGCCCGCAGGGCGGTCAGCGTCCGGTTGAGCAGCCGCGAGACGTGCATCTGCGACAGCCCCAGCCGTTCGCCGATCTCGGACTGGGTCAGCCCGTCGCCGAAGCGCAGGGACAGCAGGGTGCGCTCCCGCTCGGGCAGCTCCGCCAGGAGCGGCTTGAGCGACTCCAGGCATTCGATCGTGTCGTACGCCGTCTCCTCCGCGCCAAGCGAGGGCCGGTCGGCGTACGCGTTGTGGTCGCCGTCCTCCTGGGCGGGCGCGTCCAGGGAGCGCGCGGAGTACGCGTGCGCCGCCTTCTGCCCCTCCACGAGCTCCTCGGGCGTGACGTGCAGACGACCCGCCAGCTCGGCCTCCGTGGGCTCGCGGCCCAGGTCCTGCTCCAGCGCGTCGTGTGCCTTGGCGGCGTCGATCCGCAGCTCCTGGAGCCGCCGGGGCACCTTGACGGCCCAGCTGGTGTCGCGGAAGAACCGCTTGATCTCGCCGACGATGGTCGGCATCGCGAAGGTCGTGAACTCCACCCCGCGCTCCGGGTCGAACCGGTTGATCGCCTTGATCAGCCCGATCGTCCCGACCTGGACGATGTCCTCCATCGGCTCGCTCCGGCCGCGGAACCGGCGGGCGGCGTATTTCACCAGGCTGAGGTTGAGTTCGACGAGGGTGTTGCGCACGTACGAGTACGCTGCGCTGCCCTCGTCGAGGCTCCGCAGCCGGTGGAACAGTGCCCCCGACAGCGCCCGGGCCTCGCCGGTGCTCACACTCAGCGGGTCCTGCGGAATGCTTTCGGTGACCTCTGCGAACGGCATCTCGGCTCCTCCGACGGGTGGTCGCGCCACGGTGGTGCGGCACGGCCGTCTCGTGAGCTGTTCTCGATACATATACCCCCGTCCCGGCCGGATGAAGCCGCTCATGTGGGGAAGCGCAGCTCAGAGACCTGCTTCCGGGGACCGCAGCGACTGGCGGACCGCCCAGACGACCGAGACCAGCGGTACCGCGACCACCGCGCCCAGCACGCCCGCGGCAATGGCCCCCGCGACCACGGACAGGGCCACGACCACCGGGTGCAACCGCACCGCCCAGCTCATCAGCATCGGGTGCAGCACATGCCCCTCGATCTGCCCGATGATCACGATCAGCGCGACCACGAGTGCGGCGACCAGCGGCCCCTTGGCCGCCAGCGCGACCACCACGGCCACCGCGAGGGCCACCGGGGAGCCGATCAGCGGGATGAACGCGGCGAAGAACTCCAGCAGCGCGAGCGGCACCGCCAGCGGGACGCCCAAGGCGTACAGCGCCAGCCCCACCAGGACGGCGTTGGTCGCCGCGACCAGCACGATCCCGTGGGTGTACCCGGTGAACGTCCGCCACGCGGCCTTGCCCGCGACCGAGATGCGCTGCTGCGCCCCCTTCGGGAACTGGGAGCACACCCAGCGCCACTGCCGGTCACCCGAGTAGATGAAGAAGACCGAGCAGAACATCGACAGCGCCACCACGGTCAAAGCCTCCACCAGCCGCCCGGCACCGCTCACGGCCGTGCTGAGCAGGCTCGCGCGGTGACTGGAGAGGTAGTCGCCGATCCGGTCCCGCAGGTCGCCCAGTGCGTGCGGGCTCAGCCGCAGCGGCGGCTTCTCCAGCAAGGGCTCCAGCCGGTCCAGCCCCTCCCGGAACTCCGTCACCAGCGAGTTCCACTCCGCGGCGACCGTCTCCCCGACGAAGGCGAGCGCGCCCAGCGCGAGCACGATGCTGCCGAGGAGCGAGCAGGCCACGGCGAGGGAGCGGGGGATCCACCGGGCCAGCAGATCGGCCACCGGGCGCAGCAGCGCGGTCGCGACGAGGCCGAGGAAGACGGCCACACCGAGCTCGTGGAACCGCCCCAGCACCATGAACACCGTGTACACGACCGCGCCGACCACCAGCAGCCGCCAGGAGTACGCCGCGGCCGTCCGCAGCAGGGGCGACACGGACGCGTACGGCCTGTCGACCGGCCTCCCGCCCGGGCGGCGGCCCAGGGCCCGGGCGCGCCGGACGGCCACCCGGGTGCGCGGTGCCCCCGTACGCACCTCGCCCGGACGGGAGGCCGGCCGGCCTGCGGATCGCCTGGTCATGTACCGCCTCTGCCGATGGCCCGATGGGTGCATTTCCCTGTGAACTGCCACGCTGGAATCGGCACCCCACGCACACGGAGGCAGATTCGCCCGAAGGAACCGCCGAATGCCCGAGCCCGGAGCCGGGCGGCCGCCCCCGCATGGGCGTCCCCCGGCCGGGCAGACGCCGGGAATCCAGAACTCGAGGCAGGAGTCCGACGCGACATGATCACGGTCGGGGTTGAGGAGGAGTACGTCCTGCTGGATCCGGTCACCCATCTGCCCGTGTCCCGGGCGGAGGAGGTGCGGACGGCGGCCGGCCTCGGGCCGTTCGTGGACGCCGGTGAGGTGCAGAACGAGCTGCTCCAGGCCCAGATCGAGGTCGCCACACCCGTCTGCACGGACCTGGACGAGGTCGCCGGCCACCTGCTGCGGCTGCGGCACGCCGTCGGTTCCGCCGCCGAGGAGTACGGCTGCCTCCTCGCCACCTCCGCCGCGGCCCCGCTGCGGGACGCCGTACCGGTCCCGGTCACCCGCAAACCCCGCTACCTCCGGATGCAGGAGGAAGCCCGCCGCCTCGTCGACGAGCAGCTGATCAACGGCATGCACGTGCACGTCGGGGTGCCTGACCGGGAGACGGGCGTGGCGGTCCTCAACCGGCTGCGGGTCTGGCTTCCGACCCTGCTGGCCATGTCGGCGAACTCGCCGCTGTGGGACGGGCGCGACACGGGCTTCGCCAGCTGGCGCACGATCGTCTTCGGCCGCTGGCCGGTCAGCGGCCCGCCACCGAGCTTCCGTACGCTCGCCGACTACGAGGAACGCGTCGACGCACTCGTGGACGCGGGGCTGATCGCCGACCGGGGCCAGCTCTACTGGCAGGCCAGGCTGTCCGAGCGCTACCCCACGCTGGAGGTGCGCTGCCTCGACGTCCAGCTGGACGCCACCGACGCGGTGCTGCTCACCGGGATCGTCCGCGCGCTGGTCAGTACCGCGATCGCCGAGGAGAAGGCGGGAGCCGCGCCCGTCACGTGCTCGCCCGAGCTGCTCCAGGCGGCCATGTGGCACGCGGCCCGGCACGGCCTCGACGGCGTCCTGATGGACCCGCAGGGCCGTCGGCGCAGCGCCGGCGACGTGCTGTCGCTGCTGATGGGGTACATCGCGCCCGCCCTGGAGGAGGCCGGGGACCAGCGCGAGGTCGGCTCCCTGCTGCACCGGCTCCTGCGGGAGGGCACCCCCGCGGACCGCCAGCGCCGGGCCCTCGCGGACGGGGGCATGGCTGCCCTCACCGATCTGATCACCGGGCAGGGCGCCGGGAGCGGCCGCTGAGCGGGCCGCGGCGGTACCCGGCCGACGTGCGGGGCGGTGGCCCCGACGGGACGATGGGCTGGACGAGGGACGGAGCGTGTGTGGTGGAGATTTCTACGAGGGAGGTCTTCGGCGCGCCGTGCTGGGTCAGCCTGATGGCCCGCGATCTCCAGGGAACCCAGCAGTTCTACGGCGCGGTCCTCGGCTGGAAGTTCCGGCCCGCCCGGCTGGGCGAGGGCTGGACCGTCGCCCAGCTGGACGGCGTGCCGGTGGCCGGCGTCGGCACGCTGACCGCCGACCTGCCGGTCGCCGCGGCGTGGACCCCGTACTTCGCCGTCGACGACGCCGACGAGGTCGCGGACCGGATCCGCGAGCGCAGCGGCACCGTCGCCGTCGGCCCGGTCTCCTTCCCCTCCGGCGGCCGCGGCGCCCTGGTCGCCGACCGGGACGGCGCCGTCTTCGGTATCTGGGCCGGCGGGGTGTCCGCCGACTGGCGGGTGGGGCACGGCCCGGCACCGGCCTGGCTGGAACTGCGGACCAGGGACGCCTTCGAGGCGGCGATCTTCTACGGCGAGGTGCTGGAGTGGGCCACCGGCCGTCCCGGCTGCTGCGAGGTCTCGTACGAGGACGACCAGGTCGTCCTGCGGCAGGCGGGTGAACCCGTCGCCCGCCTGAACGGCGGGCTCACCGAGGCCGCGACGCACGCACCGGAGACCAGACCCCGCTGGCACGTCTACTTCCGCGTCCCGGACCTGGACGAGGCCATCGAGGCGGCCACCTCCTCCGGCGGGACCACGCTGTCCACCATCATGTCGAGCGCCACCGACCGCTGGGTCAGCCTCCGCGACCCCGAGGGCGCGATGTTCACGCTCACCACCGCCCGCCCGGAGCCCGGGGCTCCCTGATCACGCCCCGGCGAGCCGGAACGCCTCCGCCGAGGTCACCGGATCGCCCACCGCGACCCCGTGCAAAACGTGCGCCAGGACCTCCGCCCCGCGCACGACCCGGGGGCCCGGCCGGTTGAAGTACGCCGGCCCGTCGAGCACCCACACCTCCCCGGCCCGCACCGCGGGCAGCTCAGCCCAGCCCGGCAGCGAGGTGAGCAGCTCCCGCTCCCGTACGGTGCGCTCCGGGCCGAACCCGCAGGGCAGCAGGAGCAGCACGTCCGGACGGGCCGCCCGGACCGCCTCCCAGTCCATGGGCCTGGTGTGCTCGCCCGGCGCGGCGATCAGCGCCTCGCCCCCCGCGGCCGCGATCTGCTCCGGCACCCAGTGCCCGGCCGGCCAGAGCGGATCGAGCCACTCGATGGCCACCACCCGGGGCCGCGTCCGCCCCGCCGTCCGGGCCCGTACGGCCTCCAGCCGGGCCGAGAGCGCGGCCCGGCGCCGCGTCGCGGTCTCCCGTACGTCCAGCAGCTCGCCCACCGTGACCAGGCAGTCCAGTACGTCGCCGAGGGTGCGCGGTTCGAGGCTGAGCACCCGGGGCCCGCCGTCCAGCACGCGCACCGCCCGGCTCACCCCGGCGTACGAGACGGCGCAGACGTCACACAGGTCCTGGGTCAGCACCACGTCGGGCGCGAGGGCGCCGAGCGCCCCGGTGTCGAGCGTGTAGAGCGAGGAGCCGCGGTGCGCGGCGCCGCCGACCGCCTCGGAGATCTCCCGGCTGCTCAGCACGTCCGAGGAGAACTCGGCGGCGGTCACCACCGGCACCCCGGCCACGGCGCCGGGCGGCCAGTCGCACTCGTGCGTACGGCCCACCAGATCGGCGGCCAGCCCGAGCTCGGCCACGATGTCGGTGGCGGCGGGAAGCAGGGAGACGATGCGCATGCCCCGAGCCTAAGGCGGTGTCCGGCGGATCATGCCGGGCCCGGCGGCGCCCGGCCGATCAGGGCCGGAGCAGGGCCGGGTCAGGGCGGGGTCAGGGCCGGGTCAGGGCCGGGTCAGACCTGGGCGGCTCCGCCGTCCACGAACAGTTCGATGCCCGTGACGTAGCTGCTCTCCTCCGAGGCGAGGAACAGCGCCGCCGCGGCCACTTCCTCCGGACGGCCCGTCCGCCCCAGCGGGACCCCGGACGTGACCTCCTCCAGGATCGCGGCGGGCGCCCGCGACAGCGCGGGAGTGTCGATCGGACCGGGGCTCAGCGCGTTCACGCGGATCCCGCGCCCCGCGAGCTCCAGCGCCATGCTGCGCGCCATCGACCGTACGGCCGCCTTCGTGGCGCCGTAGACGCCGAACCGGGTGGACCCCGACGAACCGGCGGTCGAGCCGACCAGGATGACCGAACCGCGCTCCCCGAACAGCGGCAGCGCCCGCTGCACGGTGAAGAACGTCGCGCGGAAATTCAGGTCCGAGACGATGTCGAACTGCTCTTCGGTGAACTCGGCGACGCCGCCCGCCTTCCCACCGCCCGCGTTGGTCACCAGGACGTCGATCGCCCTGCCTTCGGCGGCGACCGCCGCGTACAGCCGCTCCAGGTCGGCCGAGCGGGTGACATCACCCGGAACCCCGACCGCGCCGCTCCCCAATTCCTGGACCGCTGCGCAGAGTTCGGCCTCCCGGCGTCCGGTCACGAACACCCGGGCGCCCTCCCGTACGAACCGGTGCGCCGTAGCCAGCCCTATGCCGGCGGACCCGCCGGTGATCACCGCGACCTTGCCGTCGAGCTGTCCCATGAGCGCAGAGGGTCGGGCAGCGCCCCGAGGAAGTCAAGGCAAGGGCGCGGAGCACATGGCTTGGGCCGGGTGGCCCACCGCGCTCGCGGGCCGCGGCCCGGCGGTGTCCGCTGGCGGGGTGAAGCAGGTGTTCCCCCTGCCCGGCCGCCGGTGGTGGACGGGACTCCCCCCGGCCGCGGGCGCCGCCGTCATGGCGGACGGCATCCTCTCCGTCGGCCTGCACCTGATCGGATTCGAGGGGCTGTCCCTCGCCGCGCTGGTCCTCGCCGCCGCGCTGTGGCTCGTCCTCGCCGCCGACTTCACCACCCGGCTCGTGAGCGACCGGGGCCGCTTCCGGGCCGAGGCCGACACCCCGGCCGCCCTGATGGCCGTGGCCGCCACGACCGTTCTCGGCACCGGGATCTCCCTGCTGGGGTGGCAGGGGCTCGCCGCCGCCCTGCTGGTACTGGCGGCCGTGCTCTGGCCCGGACTGCTGATCGCCGTCGTACGGCACTGGGAACCGCGGATGCCCGGCGCCGCGTTCCTCGTCTGCGTGGCCACCCAGGGGCTCGCCGTCCTCGCGGCGACCCTGGCCGCCACCCTCCACCGCGACTGGCTCGCCCGGGCGGCGCTGGCCGCCTTCTGCCTCGGCCTGCTGCTGTACGCGGTCGCCCTCGTACGCTTCGACTCCCGCGAGGTGCTGCGGGGCGCGGGCGACCACTGGGTGGCCGGCGGGGCGCTCGCCATCTCGGCGCTGGCGGGATCGAAGCTCACGGCATCACCCGTATGGACCGGTCCGGCGCACACCGCGCTGCGCACCGCCACGCTGGTGACGCTCGCCCTGTCCCTCGGCTGGTACGCGCTCCTGCTCACGGCCGAGCTGCGCCAGTTGCGGCCCCACTACGACATCCGGCGCTGGGCGACCGTCTTCCCCCTCGGGATGACGGCCACCGCCTGCCTCTCGGCGGCCGGCCCCACCGGCGTCGGCTGGCTGCGCCCGCTGGGCGAGGTGCTGCTCTGGATCGCGGTCGGCGCCTGGCTGCTGACCTTCGCCGCCTTCGTCGCCACCCGCCCGGACGTCCGTTAGGCGCCGTGGTGTTCGGCCGCCCTCAGGGCGCCCGCCAGGGCGACCCCCAGGAGCAGGGCCACCGCCAGTGCCAGGGCCCAGCGCGATCCGTGGTGGATCGTCAGCAGCCCGCCCACCAGGGCCCCGCAGCACAGGACCACCACCGAGACCACCCTGCGTACGGCGGCCCGGTCCCACGGGTCGGCGGCCAGGCCCGTCAGCGTCCGGGTGACCACGGTGGTGGTCAGATCGGGTACGCCCAGCCGCAGCACTACGGCGTTCTGCAGGCCCATGCCGAGCGCGAGCAGCCCCACGACCGGCAGCGCCCCCGCGCCGCCCGCCGACAGGGCCAGCGCCCCGGCCACCAGTACGGCCTGCACCGCCACCAGCGGTGCGAACGTCCGCGCCGGCTCCCGGCCGCCGCGCAGCCGCCCGGCGGCCGTCGCACCGGCCAGGAAGGCGCCGAGCGCCAGCAGGGAGGCCGCGGCCGACAGTTGGCGGTCCCCGGCGAGCGCGAACCCGAGGAAGGCCACGTTGCCGGTCATGTTGGCGACGAAGGTGTGGTCGAGCCCGAGGTAGCTCACCGCGTCGACCACCCCGCTCACGAAGGTCAGCGCGACCAGCAGCGCCGGCAGCACGCCGTGCGGCCCGCTCCCGCCCTCCGCCCCCGGCGGGAAGAGCAGCGCGGCCAGCGGCCGCAGGATCCCGCGCCGGGCGGCGCCGGCCGTCACCGCGCCGGACCCGTCACCGCGCCGGACCCGTCACCGCGCCGGACCCGTCACCGCGCCGGACCCGTCACCGCGCAGGACCCGCCGCCCCGGCCCCGTGCCCGCCGCAGGCGATGACCACCCGCCCGACCTGGCCGAATTCCATGCGCCAACCCCGTTCCGAAAGGGACTTCCGGTGAGAAACCGTACCCGCCGAACGGGCGGCATCGAGGGAACGACCCGGAGTCCGCGTACGCCTTCCGAGGCCGTTGTCAGCGGCCCTCAGTAGGGTCCCCCTCATGGCATACACATTCCAGGTGACGATCGATTCCGCCGACCCGCACCCCCTCGCCGACTGGTGGGCCGACGCCCTCGGCTGGGAAGTGGAGCGCACCGACGAGGAGTTCATCCGCAAGATGGTCGCCGAGGGCCAGGCCACCGAGGAGGACACCACCACCCACCGCGGCGTCCTCGTCTGGAAGGTCGGCGCGGCCATCCGCCACCCCGAGGGGATCGAGCGCGCACCCCGCGTCCTCTTCCAGCTGGTCCCCGAGCCCAAGACGGTCAAGAACCGCGTCCACCTCGACGTCCGCACCGGCTCCGACGACCCGCAGGAAGTCGTCGAGCGCCTGATCGCCAAGGGCGCCCGGCACCTGCACGACAGCAGCCAGGGCCCCTACACCTGGACCACCCTCGCCGATCCGGAGGGCAATGAGCTCTGCGTCTCGCGCTGACGCCCTTAGGCTGCGCATGTGAACGTGATCCTCTTCGGCGGAACCGGAATGATCGGCCGGGGTGTTCTGCGGGAGTGCCTGCGCGACGACTCCGTCACGGCCGTCCTCTCCGTCAGCCGCACCCCGCTCGGCGTCTCCCACCCCAAGCTGCGCGAACGCGTCCAGGACGACCCGTCCGACCTCTCGGCCCCGGACCTGGACCTGGCCTCCCTCGACGCCTGCTTCTTCTGCCTCGGTGTCTCCGCCGTCGGCATGAAGGAGCAGGAGTACCGCCGCATCACCCACGACCTCACCCTCGCCGCGGCCCGCCCGCTCGCCGCCGCCAACCCGCGGCTGACCTTCGCGTACGTGTCCGGAGAGGGCACGGACAGCACCGAGCAGAGCCGCACCATGTGGGCCCGGGTCAAGGGGGAGACCGAGAACGACCTGCTCCAGCTGCCCTTCCAGGCCTACATGTTCCGCCCCGGACTCGTCCAGCCCGTCCGGGGCATGCCCTCCAAGACCCTCCTCTACCGGGTCGGCTACCTGGTCACCGCACCGCTCTTCCCGCTGCTGCGCCGCTTCGCGCCGAACCTCGTCACCACCACCGCGGCCCTGGGCCGTGCGATGATCGCCGTCGCGAGGCCCGGCGCCGGCGTCCGGACCCGGATCCTGCGGCCCCAGGACATCAACCGGCTGGGCCAGAGCCCTTCGGACCAGCGATAATTCGCTATCGGGCCACCCCTCCCGCACGTGAGAATGAAGCATCTCGAACCGGGAGGAACCCATGGGCCAGAAGCAGGCCTACCCGACCCTGCACGACCTGCTGCCGCAGCAGGAGCTGGCGGCCGCCATCGACGCCGGACTCGTGACCCGCAAGGCGCACCCCGAACTGCCGCTGTCCATCTACACGTACACGCGGACGGCACAGTACGAGGGCGTCTGGAACCGGATCACCATGCGCTGCCGCGGACTCGTCGCCGACGACGCCACCGGCGCCATCGTCGCGCTGCCGCTGCCGAAGTTCTTCAACGTCGGCGAGCACGAGTCCGGCCGGCCGTACGCCCCGGCCCTGCCCGACGAGCCGTTCGAGGTGTACGACAAGGTCGACGGCAGCCTCGCGGTGGTCTTCCACTACGCGGACCGCTGGCGCGTCGCGTCCAAGGGATCCTTCATCAGCACCCAGGCCACCTGGGGCCAGCGCCACCTCGACGGCCGCGACACCTCGGCCCTCGTCCCCGGCGTGACCTACCTCGCGGAGATCCTGTACCCGCAGAACCGTATCGTCGTCGACTACGGCGACCGCCGGGACCTGGTGCTCCTCGCCGCGTTCGGCCTGGACGGCACCGAGGTCCCGCTCGCCGAGGCCGCCGGCCACTGGCAGGGGATCGGGTCTGTCGTCACGGTGTGGCCCGCCATGCCGCTCGCCGAACTCCTGGCGCTGGCCGAGTCGAACACCCTGCCCGGGGGTGAGAACGCCTCGGGAACCGACGCCGAGGGCTTCGTGCTGCGGTTCGCCTCCGGCGTGCGCGCGAAGGCCAAGCTGTCCGAATACGTACGCCTGCACAAGCTCGTCACCGGAGTCACCGAGCGGGACGTCTGGCGCACCTACGGCATCGAGCGGTTCGCCGGCCTGCCCGTCAAGGAGCTGGCGCAGGGCCTGAACTGCACCGCCGCCGACATCGAGGCCTCGGGCGGCAAGCCGCTCGAAGCGCTGTTGCAGCAGGTTCCGGACGAGTTCGACACCTGGGTGCGCGAGGTGGTCGCCCGCCTGGAGGACGCGGCGGCGGGGCGCGAGCGCGCCATCGACGAGGCGTACGCGCGGCTCGCCCACCTGGCGGACGACCGGGGCGCGTTCGCGCGCGCCGCCAAGGCGCTGCCCGACCGCTGGATCCGCGCCGCGATGTTCCTGCGGCTGGACGGCCGGTCCACGGAGCTCGTCGTATGGCGGCACGTGCGGCCTGAAGCCTCCGACCCCTTCACGACCGATGAGGAGAACTGACCAGTGTCCGAAGACCCCGCACGCCCCGTCGTCCACGTCATGACGGGGCTGCCGGCCTCGGGGAAGACGACGGCGGCGCGCGCCCTGCAGGCCGAGGCCGCGGGCCGGATGCGCCGCGTCAACCTGGACGACCTGCGGGCCATGCTCGACCTGCCCGACCCGGAGCGCGGCCGTTCCTACCGGCACGAGCAGACCGTCCTGGCCGTGCAGGACGCGGCCGTGCGCGCGGCCGTCGACGGCGGCTTCGACGTGGTCGTCGACAACACGCACCTGACCTCGAACATCCCCAAGCGGCTCAAGGCGGCGGTCGCCGGACGCGCGACCTTCGTCGTGCACGACTTCACCGACGTGCCGCTGGAGGAGTGCCTGCGCCGGGACGCCGCGCGGGAGCGGCCGGTCGGCGAGGAGGTCATCCGGATATTGAACGACAAGCACATGAGCGCCAAGAAGGGCGGCTGGCGGCTCACCGCGGAGTGGCTCAACGACCATCCCGTGGTCGAGCCGTACGTGCCCGACCCGGCGCTGCCCTCCGCGGTGATGTGCGACATCGACGGCACGCTCGCGCTCACCGGTGACCGCAGCCCGTACGACTTCTCGCGCTGCGAGATCGACGCGCTCAACGAGCCGGTGCGGTACGCGCTGGACGCCTTCCGGCGCGCCGACGGCGACACCATCGTGCTGCTGTCCGGCCGCGGCGAGGAGCACCGGCCGCAGACGGAGGCGTGGCTGCGCCGGCACGAGGTGCCGTACGACGAGCTGTGGATGCGGCCGCTCGGCGACACGCGCCGCGACGACGTGGTGAAGGCCGAGCTGTTCGACGCGCACGTGCGCCACCGGTACGCGGTGCGGGTGTCGCTGGACGACCGGGACCGGGTCGTCGCCGTCTGGCGCCGGATGGGCCTGCCGACCTGGCAGGTCAACTACGGCGACTTCTAGGGGGCGGGCCGCGGATCTCCCCATACTGGGGCGATGAGCGTGTTGATCGTGGACGCCGCGAACGTGGTCGGCTCCGTGCCGGACGGCTGGTGGCGGGACCGGCGGGGCGCGGCCGAACGGCTGCGCGACCGCCTCGCGGAGCGGGACCCGGCCGCGGGCGGGGAGATCGAGGGGATCGGGGCGATCGAGGAGATCGTCCTCGTCGTCGAGGGCGCGGCGCGGGGCGTCGAGTCCGTGCCCGGAGTACGGGTGGACCCGGCGCCCGGGAGCGGTGACGACCGGATCGTGGAGCTGGCCGCCGCCTACGCGGAACGCGGCTGCGTCGTGGTTACGGCGGACCGGGAACTGCGCGAGCGGGTCCGGGCGTACGGAGCGCGGTGCGTGGGGCCGCGTACCGTACGCCCGGCGGACTGACCGTCCGGTGCGGGGACCGGAAGGTCAGTCGCACCACTTCACGCGGTGGAGGTTCTTCACGTAGCGGGCGGTGACCCAGGCTTCCTTGCGCTCTTTGCCGTCCTTCCCCTCCATCGTGTCCGCCCCGTTCTCCGCGTTCGGGACCGCGGGCTGCTCCATGGGCTGTTCCATCGGCTGCTCCATGGGCTGCTGTCCGTCCTTCTCCTTGACGTGGAGGAGGTACCAGATGTTGTTGCCGTCGACCCACTCACCGCGCACCTTGCACACGATGGCGACCTTGTGGTCCGGCTTCACGTGCCCCACCGGCTTCGCGCGGCTGGTCGGCTTGGAGCGGAGCTTCAGCGGTCCGCGCGAGACGACCTTGCCGACGGTGTACTCCTTGCCCTGGTAGGTGCCGGCCTGGTCGCCGTCCGGTTCGAGGACGACCAGCTCCTGCGCCGGGCTGTCGGCCATCGGACCCTCGTCCGCGACGGCGGCGCCCGCCCCGATCCCGCCGAGCACCAGGCTTGCGGCGGTGAGAGCGAGGATGGTCCTGGTGGGCTTCCGCATGTGCAGGCTCCTCTGCGAAGACATCCGCCCGGCCGCGGTGGGCCGCGGGCCGGGGCGGCAGCCAGTCGGCTGCCACGGTCGACTATGGCGAGGGCGGGTCGAGCAGCCCCGATGACTCACCGTCGCTTAGCCCGAAATGCGCAATAAGGGGCTTTCGGTGCCAACGGTCTGATCATCGGGACATCGGCCGGTCGAGGCACCCGTTCGAGGGACTCCCGTGCCCCGTACATCTGGCTAGCATTTCTGTCATGCAGATCGACAATGGCGTGGTGGCCGGCGTGATTCCGGGTGCGGTGTGGGTCAAGAGCAGTGCCAGCGTGGGCAACGGCAACTGCGTGGAGGTCGCCGCCCTGGCGGGCGGCGGAGTGGCGATGCGGAACTCGCGCTTCCCCGACGGGCCGGCGCTCGTGTTCACGGCCGCCGAGATCGAGGCGTTCCTGCGCGGCGCCAAAGACGCGGAATTCGATCACCTGACCGGATGACGGCTCCGTGCCGGGCCGGAGCGTGAGGGGTGGACCGATGGGCAGGGATCGGGTCCGGGCGGCGGCCGACCGCCTGCTGGGGCGGGAACTGCGCAGGTGCCGTGAGGCCCGGGGCCTCACCCTGCGGCAGGTGGCACCCGTCATCCGCGGCTCGGTGTCGAAGATCAGCCGGCTGGAGCGCGGCGAGAGCCCGCCGAGACCGCGCGACGTACGGGACCTCGCCCGGTACTACGGCGTCGACGCCGACGAGATGCGCGCGTTGGAACGGCTCCTGGAACACGCGCGGGACACCGAGTGGTACGAGCAGTTCAGCGACGTCACCCCCGACTTCCTCAAGCGCCTGATCCGGCTGGAGGGCGACGCCGAGGAGATCTGCGTCTACGAGAACCTCGTCGTCCCCGGCATCCTCCAGACCCGCGCCTACGCCCGGCACATGGTGCGGGCCGTCATGCCCGGCGCCGACGGGGAGGAGGTCGACCGCGTCGTCGAACTCCGCGCCGAACGGCAGCTGCGGCTGATGAACGGTCCGCTGCCCCGGGTGACCGCCCTGCTGGAGGAAGGCGTACTGCACCGCCGCTGCGGGAACGCGGCGGTGATGGGCGAGCAGCTGACCCACCTGCTGCGGGCCGGGGACACCGGAAAGGTCCGCATCCGCATCCTCCCGATGGCCCGCGCGTACGGAGCCACACCGCCCTACCCGATCACCCACCTGAGGTTCCGCGACGGGCAGCACCCCGAGCTGGCGTACGTGGAGCACGTCAACGGCGCGAACTACGTGACCAGGCCGCGGGCCCTCGACGACCACCGCAACGCCCTGACCCACCTGCGCAACGCGGCGGCCTCCCAGGACGAGAGCACCGACCTGATCCGCACCGCGCGGCGCCGGTTCGGCGCCGGAAGCCTCCCGTCGGCGCCGGCCTGTCCAACGCCGACATCGCCGCCCTGACGCCACCCTCCGGGGACGGCCGGAACGGGACCCCTCCGGATGCGCGGGCCCGCGCCCGCCGCCAGAGTGGTTGCCATGGGTATCGAAGATTACAGCGGCGGACCCGGGGCCCAGCAGACCGGCGTCCTGGTCGTGACGACGAACGACGTTCCCGGGTACCGGGTCGAGCAGGTCATCGGCGAGGTCTTCGGCCTCACCGTCCGCTCCCGCCACCTCGGCAGCCAGATCGGGGCGGGCCTGAAGTCGATGATCGGCGGCGAGCTGAAGGGCCTGACCAAGACCCTGGTGGAGACCCGCAACCAGGCCATGGAACGGCTCATCGAGGCGGCGAAGGCCCGCGGCGGGAACGCGGTCCTGATGATGCGCTTCGACGTGACCGAGGCCGCCGACGTCGGGACCGAGGTGTGCGCGTACGGGACGGCCGTCGTGATCACCCCCGCCGCCTCCTGATCCCCTTCCTCCACTTCCGTAAGTCCAGGACAGGGCTCGGCTTTGTCCATGGGCCTGCGGCGGCGCGGTCCGCAAGCTGACAGGTCAGTGAGCGGACCGCGGGCCTCCGTGCCGCGCGGTCTTCCGTCCAGGAAGCACCGACCCCCGGAGGCCCGATGCGCACCCCCCTCTGGCCGACCGCAGCCGCGGTCGCCGGTCTCCTCGCCACCCTCGTCGTCTCCGTGCCCGCGGCCTCCGCGGCGGATGCCGCCGGAGCCGCCGCGGCCACCGCCGCCGCACCCGTGACGATCAGCTCGCCCGAGCTGTCCGTCAGCGTCGACAGCGGCTTCCCCCGGGTCGTCAGCTACACCCGGCGGGCCACCGGGGACGTGCTGAACGGCAACGAGGACGCCCTTTCCGCGATCGTCGTCAACGGCGCCACGTACACCCCCACGGTGACCTCGACGCCCTCCGCCTCCGCCGTGGACTACGCGCTGTCCTTCTCCGGAGTGACCATCAGATCCCGGCTCTCGGTGACCGGTTCGGTCGTGGAGTTCAAGGTCACCGCGATCGAGGACACCGCCGCCCTGCGCGTCCGCAGCCTGGCGATCCCCGACCACACCCTCGTCAGCGTCCGCAGCGACCAGCCCGGAGCCGCGCTGGCCACCGCGAACATGTACACCGCCACCACCGGCACCGGGGACACCTTCACCCCCGTCACCGCGAGCACCCCCGTGGACCCCGCCGCGACGACGGTCATGTACGGGCTGGCCAACACCGCCAAGCTGGCCGCCGCCATCGACTCCAACTCCCTCTACGACACCCCCTCCGGCGCCGCCGCCCGGGAGAACGGCCGGATCAGCAAGCGGGTCACCGACAAGGGCGCCTACCGGCGCGCCGGACTGTGGAGCGGAGCCTGGCTCTACCGGGCCGCGGGCGCCGCCGACAGCGATACCGAGCCGCTCCCGTACGCGCGGATCGCGATCACCGGGGACCGCAACGGCGACGGAGCCGTCGACTGGCAGGACGCCGCCGTCGCCTACCGGGACATCTGGACCCCGCCCACCGGCTGGCAGCAGACCGCCGACCGGGTGGTGCAGCGCATCCCCTTCAACTTCGCCTCCCAGGCCACCCACCCCTTCGCCGAGACCCTCGACGAGACCAAGCGCGTCAGCCTCGCCACGGACGGCCTCGGCCAGTTCGTCCTCCTCAAGGGGTACGCCTCCGAGGGCCACGACTCCGCGCACATGGACTACAAGAACATCGGCTCCAAGCTGGGCGGGGCGGCCGGTCTGAACGCCCTCACCACCGCCGGACACGCCTACAACGCCGACTTCGGCGTCCACATCAACGCCACCGAGGAGTACCCGGTCTCCGCCACCTTCGACCCGGCCCACCAGAGCGGGGGACCGGGCTGGGACTGGCTCGACCAGTCGTACTACGTGGACACGCGCAAAGACGGCCAGTCCGGCGAGCGGCTGAAGCGGCTCCAGGACCTCAAGGCGGCCGCGCCCGGACTCGACTTCCTGTACGTGGACGTCTGGTACGGGGACGGGTACGTGTCCCGGAAGCTCCAGCGTGAGATCGGCGGCCTCGGCTTCCAGCTCGCCACCGAGTTCCCCAACACCCTGACCGAGCAGTCCCTCTGGCACCACTGGGCGGCCGACGTCGACTACGGCGGCAGCGACCTGAAGGGCATCAACTCCACCATCGCCCGCTTCATCGGCAACCACGCCAAGGACGACTGGATCGCCGCGAACCCGCTGCTCGGCGGAGCCGAACTCACCGCGTACGAGGGCTGGCAGGGCAAGAAGGACTACGCCGCCTTCCTGAACACCACCTTCGCCGTCAACCTGCCGACCAAGTACCTCCAGGAATCCCCGATCGTGAAGTGGACCACCGACACGGTCACCCTCGCGAACGGCACCACCGCCACCACCACCGGCGGCACCCGGAAGATCACCACCGGCGGGCGCACCGTCCTCAGCGGCGGCAGCTACCTCCTCCCGCGCGACGGGAAGCTCTACCACTGGAACGACAAGGGCGGCTCCACCACCTGGACCCTCCCCGCCGGCTGGTCCGCGCCCAAGCTGTACAAGCTGACCGACACCGGCCGGCAGCCGGTCGGCGACCTCACCGTCAGCGGCGGCCAGGTCACGGTCAACGCCACCGCGAAGACCGCGTACGTCGTCACCGACGGCGCCGCACCCGCTCAGGCCGACCCGAAGTGGGGCGAAGGAACCCCGGTCAAGGACCCCTCCTTCTACGCGGGCGACCTGAAGGCCTGGACGGTCACCGGGACCGGAGCCGCCGTCACCCGCAACGCCCAGGGCCAGAACGAACTCACCCTCGCCGCTGGAACCGCCCCCGCCGTCTCCCAGCAGCTCACCGGCCTGACCCCCGGCACCTACGCGGCCTCCGTCTGGGTCTCCACCCCGGCGGGCCGCGCGACCACCCTCGCCGTCAACCCGGCGGGCGGCACCCCCGCGTCCGTCTACGCGGACTCCTCGACGCTGACCGACAACCTGGGCGGCAGCGAGAAGAACGGCACCAAGATGCAACGCATGAAGGTGCTCTTCGACGTACCGGCCGGCCAGTCCACGGCCGCCCTCAAGCTGTCCGCGGCCGCCGGCCCCGGCACCGTCCACCTGGACGACGTACGGGTGGTCCGCTCGGCCCGCACCCCGCTCGCCGGCCACTGGTTCACCGAGGACTTCGAGAACGTGGACGCCGGCTGGGGCCCCTTCGCCTTCGGCGGCGCCGGCGGCTCGGCCACCGATCCGCGTACGCACATCGCCCAGCGCAACGCCCCGTACACCCAGGCGGGTTGGAGCGGAAAACTGGTCGACGACGTGATCTCCGGGCAGAACTCGCTCAAGTCGCACGAGGAGCGCCAGGGCCTGGTCTACCGCACCCTCCCGCAGACGCTGCGGCTGGTGGCAGGTCGCGCGTACAAGGTCACCTTCGGCTACGAGAACGGCTTCTCGGGCGACTACCAGTTCATCACCGGGTCCGGCAGCACCGAGACGGCCACCGCGCTGAACCAGGCGCGGACGGCCACCACGTTCACCAAGACCTTCACCGCAGGGGCCGACGCCTGGATCGGCATCCGCAAGGTCACCGCCGAAGACTCCCACAACGAAGCCGACTTCATCCTCGACGACCTCGCGATCGACGACCTCGGCCCGGTGGGCGGCGGTGAACTCCTCGTACCCCAGGGACAGATGAGCGTGAAGGCCGTCGACAGCCAGGAGACCGCCGGCGAGAACGGCCGCGCCGCCAACGTCCTGGACGGCGACTCCGCCACCATCTGGCACACCGAGTGGTACGCGGCCACCGCGCCGATGCCGCACGAGATCACCCTCGACCTGGGGACCCCGTACAACGTCTCGGCGCTGCACTGCCTGCCCCGGCAGGCGCAGAGCAATGGCCGCATCGCCGACTACCAGGTCTTCACCTCCACCGACGGGGTGAACTGGGGAACGGCCGCCGCCACCGGCACCTTCGCGAACACCACCGCCCAGCAGGACGTCCCGTTCACCGCCAGGACCGCCCGGTACGTCAAGCTCAAGGCCGCCCGGGAGGTGGGCGGCAATCCCTGGACCTCGGTGGCGGAGCTCAACATCGGCTATCTGCCCTGAGGCTGAGGGCGGGGCGGTGGTGACTGCTGCGGAACCGACTGCTGTTGGCGGAACCGGACGGGCGCCATGCCCACCCTGCGGCTGAACAGCCTGCTGAAATACGCCGGATCCTCGTAACCGACCCGCCGGGCGACCCCCGCGACCGGCAGGTCGGTCCGGGCCAGCAGCTCCTTCGCCCGGCTGAGCCTGATCCCGAGGAGGTACTCCTTGACCCCCTCGCCGGTGCTGCGCCGTACGGCCCCGCGCAGCTCGGGCAGGGGCATTCCGAGCCGGGCGGCGTGCTCGGCCACCGAAATGGGCAGCAGCGCGTCCCGGGCCAGGGCGTCCATCACCGCGTCCCCGTGCCGGGACACCTCGGCGCGGGCATAGCGCAGGGCGACGAGCAGTCCGTGCACGGCCGCGGCGGCCTCCACCTCCAGCAGCGGGCCGCCGCGCCGGGCCGCCCGTACGATCCCGTCGACCACGTGCCGTACGCCCTCCGTCCCGCTCAGCGGCACCAGCGGGCGGTCCGGGGTGACGTAGCCGAGATCGGTGTACGCCTCCACGCTGCGGCCCGCGAAGTCCACGAAGCACTCGTCCCAGCCGGTCTCCGGGTCCGGGCCGTAGTGGTGCTCCACGCCCGGCACCAGCCACAGCAGGGCGGGCGCGGTCACCGGCTGCGGCGGGCGCCCGCCGTGGCCGAACCAGCCGCGCCCCCGGGTGACTACCACGGCGACGTGGTGGTCGAGGGCCCGGGGGCCGACCACCGGCAGCAGGCCCTCCTGCAGTCCGACGCCGAGGCAGACCAGGCCGAGGCGCCGGTGGTTGGCGGTGGGGGAGAAGTACCGCATCCAACTGCTGTACGGGGGCTTCGGCATCTGCGGATTGTGATCCACCGGGCCGGGCGCCCTCAAGGGGACGCGGGCGCCCGGTCCTTGCCCGGCCGCGGCTCCTTCCGGACGCCCCCGGGGCGCGGGGCGCGGAGCCCGGCCGCCAGCCCGGCGACCACCACGACCAGGCCGAGCCAGACCAGCGGACCCGGGATCCCGCCGCCGGAGAGCGCCCCGACGGCGGCCGCGGCCAGGGGCGCGACCCCGGTCAGCAGCCCGGCCCGGCCGGCGCCGACGGCGGCCACCGTGCGGTACCAGAGGAGGAAGGCCACCGCGGTCACCATGACGGCCAGGTACCCGGCGGCCGCCCACTGGGCCGGTCCGAGGGCCAGGAGAGCGGCGGGGCGCTCGGTGAGCAGCGTCAGCACCGCCAGCATCACGGCCCCCAGCCATACGGCGTGTACGGAGACCCCCCACGGCCCGTGGCGCCGCAGTACGGGCACGGCGAGCAGGGTGAAGGCGGCCTCGCAGGCCAGCGCGAGCGCGGCCCAGGCCACTCCGGCGGCGTCGGTCCGGCCGGTCCCCTCGACGAGGACGGCCCCGGTGACGACCACGACGGCCGCCACCAGGATCCGCGTGGTGGGACGGCGGCCCTCCAGCAGTGGGCCGAGCACCCCGAGGAGGACGGGTACGGAGGCGACCGCGACGGCGATGACGGCCGGTTCGGCGTGCGCGACCCCGCGGACGACGGCCACGTTGAACAGCACGAGTCCGGTGGCCGCGATTCCGGCCAGCCACAGCCACTCGCGGCCGCGCGGACGCAGGATGGGCACCCGGGCGGCCCGGGCGAACGCGATCAGGAGGAGGGTGGCGGCCGCGTACCGGACGGCCTGGGTGGCGAACAGCGGGGCGTGGACCAGTGAGCGCGAGACGGTGACGCTGCTGCCGACCAGCACCATGCCGAGGGCGCCGGGGGCCAGGGGAGCGAAGGTGTTCATACGGACCAGCCTCTGCGAGCATTGGCCCCATGGGCAGTGCCGAACCGCATCGATCCGAGGGGTCCAAACGGTCCGAACCCGCAGGCGGCTCGGACTTCCTCCAGCTGGACCGGGAGGAGGCGCCGCCGGGCGGCCGCACGGAATGGCTGACGGCCCGCATCCGAGCCGCCATCGCCGACGGCACGCTGCCGGTCGGCAGCCGCCTCCCGCCGAGCCGGGTGCTCGCGGCGGAGATCGGCGTCTCCCGCGGCCTGGTCACCGGGGCCTACCAGCGCCTGGCGGACGCCGGCCAGATCCAGGGCCGCGGCCGCTCGGGCACGACGGTGGTCGCCGCCCCCGTACCCCCGCCGGCCCGGTCCGACCGGAACGCGCCGGGCAGTCCGGGAGCGCCGGGCGGTCCGGTCGCCCCGGCCGGGCCCGTCCGCTGCGGCGGCCCGGTGGCGCCGGACGGCCCGGACGCGCCCGGGCCCGGCGGGCCGTTCGGGGTGGGGGCCGCCGGGGCGCTCGTCGACGCCCTGCGGGCCGTGCCTTCGCGGATCGACCTCTCGCCGGGGGTGCCCGACCTCACCGCCTTTCCGCGTACCGCCTGGCTGCGGGCCGAGCGGCACGTGCTCGGCGCGCTCACGCCCGCCGACTTCGGCTACGGGAACCCTCAGGGCGCGCCCGCGCTGCGGACGGCGGTCACCGGCTGGCTCGCCCGCAACCGCGGAATCCGCGCCGACCCCGACGAGGTCGTCATCGTCGCCGGGGTCGCCCAAGCGCTGGCCCTGGTGGCCCACGTCCTGCGCGAGGACGGCGTGCGGAAGGTCGCCGTGGAGGACCCCGGCTCACTCGGGGCGCGGCAGCAGCTGGAGTACGGCCGGTTGGAGACCGTACCGGTAGCGGTGGACGAGGGCGGGCTGGACACCGCCGCCCTCCGGGCGAGCGGCGCCCCGGCGGTGCTGCTCACCCCGGCCCACCAGTTCCCGACCGGGGTCGTGCTCGACGGCGAGCGCCGCCGGGAGCTGCTCGACTGGGCGGCGGCAGGGGGACTGGTCGTCGAGGACGACTACGACGCCGAGCACCGCTACGACCGCGCCCCCGTCCCCGCGCTGCGCGCCCTGCTGCCCGAGGGCGTCTGCTACGCCGGAAGCGTGTCCAAACTGCTCGCCCCCGCGCTGCGCCTCGGCTGGCTGCTCGTCCCGCCCCGCCTGCGCGAGGCGGTGGTGGCCGCGAAGCGCTACGCCGACCTCGGCAATCCGGTCCTCGCCCAGCTGGTGCTGGCCCGGCTGATGGACTCGGGCGAGCTGGAGCGCCACCTGCGCTTCGTCCGGCGCCGCCACCGCCGCCGGCGGGACGCCATGCTCCGGGCGATCGCCGCGCACGTGCCGGGCGCCCGGGTCCACGGCGCGGCGGCCGGCCTGCACCTGATGGTCACCTTCGACGGCGCGCCCTTCGAGGACACCGCCCTCGCGGCCGGGGCACTCGCCCTCGGCGTCAAGGCCCACCCGCTGTCCTGGCACCGCGTCCGACCGGGCGCACCCGGCCTGGTCCTCGGCTACGCGGCGGGCCCGCCCGGCGAACTGGAAGAGGGCATCGCCCTGCTCGGCCGAGCCCTGGACCGACTCCGCTGAACCGGACCGACTCCGCTGAACCGGACCGGCTCCGCTGACCCGGACCGGCCCGGCCAGGACCCGGCCCGGCCAGGACCCGGTCCGCCATGGTCCGGAGGGCGGGCCCGCGGGGACCCCCTCCGGAGTCCGGGAAGCGGAACTTTATGCTCAGCTGCATGCACCACGCGTCCGTCCCCGACATCACCGTGATCATCGCCGTCTACAACGCGATGCCCTACCTGAACGAGTGCCTCGACTCCGCGCTCGGCCAGAGCCTCGGGTCCGAGCGCCTGGAGGTCATCGCGGTCGACGACGGCTCCACGGACGGCAGCGGCGCCGAGCTGGACCGCTGGGCCGCCCGGTACCCGCAGGTCCGCGTCCTGCACCAGCCGAACTCCGGCGGCCCCGGCGCCCCCCGCAACCGGGCCCTCGACCTGGCCCGCGGCCGGTACGTCTTCGTCCTCGACGCCGACGACTACCTCGGCCCCGAGGCGCTGGAACGGCTCCTGGACATGGCCGAGACCCAGGGCAGCGACGTCGTGCTCGCCAAGCAGGTCGGGCTCGGCCGGACGGTCTCGGACAAGGCCCACCGGCACGCCGAGGAGGCAGCCCTCCACACCTCGGAGGTCTACCGCTCGCTGCACTCGGGCAAGCTGATCCGCCGCCAGGTCATCGAGGAAGCCGGTCTGCGCTACCCGGAGGACCTCTGGTACGGCGAGGACCAGCTCTTCGTGACGGAGGTGTTCCTGGCCGCCGGGAAGATCTCGGTCGTCGGCGACTACGACTGCTACTTCCTGCGCCGCCGCGACGACGGCCAGAACATCACCGCGCGCCCCCGGACCGCCGGCGAGACGGTGGCCCACATCGAGCGCGTCATGGCCCTGGTGGCCGACCGGGTCCAGGACCCGGTGGGGCGGCGCCGGATGCTCGGCCGGCACTTCCGCAGCCTGCTGCGCACGGCATTGCGGCCGGCCGTCGAGGCCCGCCACGAGAACCCCGGCTTCACCGGCGAGGTGTACGAGCGGGCGCGGGCGCTGGTGCAGACGTACTGGCGGCCGGACATGGGCGGCGAGCTGCCGCCGATCGACTGGATCCGGCTGTACGCGTTCGCCTGCGGCCCGCTGCCCGCCTTCGAGCAGCTGATGGAGTACGACCCGGCCCTGGAGCCGGCGCCGCAGGAGATCGTCGACAACGGCCGCGTGTACCGCTGCTACCCGCTGTTCCGCGACCCGGCGGCGGGACTGCCGGACGTGCTCTTCGACGTGACCGACAAGCTCAAGACGCAGCACCGGCTCGCGTCGCTGACCTGGCAGGGCGGCCGCGTGCGGCTGACCGGCCACGCGTACATCCAGTCGCTCGGGACCGGCCGCATGGAGAGCCAGCTGCTGCTGCGGGCGCGGGAGACGGGCGACGAGCACCTCGTACCCGTCCTGGCCCGGCCGGCGCCCGAGCTCACCGAGCAGAACCCGGAGCTGATGATGGCGGGCTTCCTGGCGGAGGTCGACCTGGCCAAGCTGGCCGGCGGGGATCCGATACCGCCGGGCACCTGGGACTGCTTCCTGAACGTACGGGCGGACGGGGTCACCCGTACGGTCCGGCTGGGCCGCCGGCACGCCCCGGAGCTCGACCGCACGGCCCGCCGGGCCAAGGTCCTCGCCCGCGACCCGGGCGGAGCCACGGAACTCACGGCCGCCGCCTTCTTCACCTCGTACGGGAATCTGAGCTTCGAGGTGGTCCGCAGGATCCCGCTGCCCACGGCCTGAAGAAGATTTTTTTCCACTCGAAGAAATTTCTTCGGAATCGGCGGCAACCTCGCGGGGGGTCGCGCGTCGTGCGGGGGTGAAGGGCGGCATTCCGAGCCCTGCACCGACCGTGACCCGACCGTGGAGAACCACTGTGATGAACCTGAAGCGCGTCCCCTCGACCGTCCGCCGGGCGGCCGTCACCGCTGCCGCCGCCGGGGCCGTCCTCGCGCTCGCCGGGCCCGCCTTCGCCGCGCAGGGGGCCTCGGCCGCCCCGTCGCCCGCCCCCAGCGCTTCGTCGAGCGCGATGCCGAGCGCCGCGCCCACGCCCACCCCCTCGCGCAGCGTCCCGCCGACCTCGGCGCCGAGCGTCCACCCCACGCCCTCGCGCAGCCTCCCGCCGACGGCGGCGCCGAGCGTCCAGCCCACGGGGCAGCCGAGCGCCGCGCCCACCGCGGCCCCTTCGCAGGCCGGTGACGAGCTCGCGAAGACCGGCTCCTCCGCCACCACCGCCGCCATCGGGGGCGGGGCCGCCGCGCTCATCGCCGCCGGCGCCGGCACCCTCTACGCCGTCCGGCGCCGCGCCAACGGCTAGGCACCCAGGAACCCGGGAATCCAGTGCTCCACCTCGTACTACCCGCACCTTCCGCACGCCCCCTCACGCTCGGCTCCGGCCGGGCGTGGTGGGGCTCGTGGTCGTGGCGGGGTGTGTGGTCGTCGGTGCTGCGCCGCGAGCGCGCCACCCCGCCGCCCGCCCGGCCGTACGGTCACGCCCACGGTCAGGGGGCCGCGTACGGGGCGGGGGCCGCGTACGACGGCGACCCGCGCGGCGACGCGCGGCAGCCCACCGTCACCGAGCTCTACCACGCGCACCGGCTGCGCATGGTCCGGCTGGCGGTGCTGCTCGTCGACGACCTGGCCACCGCCGAGGACGTGGTCCAGGACGCCTTCACGGCCCTGTACCGGCGTCACGGGGAACAGATCAGCGAGGTCGACAACGCGCTCGGCTACCTGCGCACCGCCGTCGTCAACACGTCCCGGTCCGTGCTGCGCCGACGGCGCACGGCCCGGGCGTGGACCCCGCCCGCGGCGGCCGACATCCCGTCCGCGGAGGACCACGTCGTCCTCGACGAGGCACACCGCGAGGTCCTCGCCGCGCTCGGCCGGCTGACCCCGCGCCGCCGGCAGGTCCTCGTACTGCGCTACTGGGCCGAACTCAGCGAGGCGGAGATAGCGACCACCCTCGGAATCAGCCGGGGCGCGGTGAAGTCGAACGCGAGCCGCGCCCTGGACGCGCTGGAACGGATTCTGGAGGGACGGATATGACGCACGGCGAACGCCCCGTCGAACGCAGGCTGCGCCAGGCCCTCGACGCCCGCGCGGCCGGGATCACCGTCCGCGAGCTGCGCCCCGCGGATCCGCCGGGTCTGCACGTACGGCGGCTGCCCGCCGCGCGGCTGCGGCTGAACCTCCGCCGGTTCGCGCTGCCGCTGGCGGGACTGGCCACGGCTGCCGCCGCCGTGGCCGGGTACCTCGTACTGGGCCCGGACCCGTCCCCGGCCCGGCCGGTACCGCCGGCTTCGCCGCCCGAGATCACCGGACCCGGACCGACCCCGGGGTCCCCTGCGGGAACGGGCAGTCCGCACCCGTCGGTGGCGCCGTCGTCCCCGACGCCCCCCACGACCCCCGGGACCCGTTCGCCGCAGCCGCCCGGGCCGACGCCGACCCCGTCGGGAGGGCGTTCCGCCGCCCCGCCGTCGAGGTCCATGGTCCCGTCCGCCAGCCCGTCGTCCACGCCGCTGCGGTCCTCCCCGCCCCCGAGCGCGGCACCGTCCAAGGCCTAGGAGCCCAACGGCTCTAGGGGGTGTTCTCCACCGCCGCCACCAGCGGGGCGAGTTCGGGGTTGCGGCCGGCCTCGGCCAGTGCCTCGCGCAGCGCGGTGTCGTTGGTCGGCCGGGCGGCGGCCAGCAGGGCCAGGCCCGCCTCGCTCACGTCGGTGTAGATGCCCCGGCGGTCCGTGTCGCAGATGTAGCGGTTCAGCAGCCCGCGGTCCTCCAGCCGGCTGACCAGCCGGGTGGTCGCGCTCTGGCTCAGCACCACCGAGTCGGCCACCTGGTGCATCCGCAGGTGCCCGCCCGGGCCGCTGTGCTGGCGGCTCAGGACGTCCAGCAGCGAGTACTCGCGCACGCTCAGCGCGTGGCCGCTCTGCAGGGCCCGCTCGATGTGCGCCTCGATCCGCCCGTGCAGCAGGGAGAGGGCGCACCAGCCCTGGGCGAGGCCGGTGAGTGCGCTGTCGGTGGCCGTCATGGCTGCTCCCTGCTCTTCACACCGCTTCCGGCGGTCCCGTTCCCCGTGTTCCCAGGGGTCTGCTCCCAGGATAGGCCACTGCCGCAATAGCCCGCGCTTGCAATTATCCCGCGTCTGCAATTAATGTGGACGCACGTAAGCGGCGACGGCAAGTGCCGCGGACTGCACCACCACCTCCCCCTTGAAGGGCGCACCCCCCTCATGCCTCTCGCACTCCTCGCCCTGGCCATCGGGGCCTTCGGGATCGGCACCACCGAATTCGTGATCATGGGCCTGCTCCCCGAGGTCGCCGCCGACTACGGCACCTCGATCCCCACCGCCGGCTTCCTGGTCACCGGATACGCCCTCGGCGTCGTCCTCGGCGCCCCGCTCATGACCGTCCTCGGCACCCGCGTCCCCCGCAAGCGCATGCTGATGCTGCTCATGGGCCTGTTCATCGCGGGCAACGTGCTCTCCGCGCTCGCCCCCGCCTTCGGCGTCATGCTCGCCGGGCGCGTGGTCGCCTCGCTCGCCCACGGCGCCTTCTTCGGCATCGGCTCGGTGGTCGCCGCCGGGCTCGTCGCCCCCGAGAAGAAGGCCGGCGCGATCGCCATGATGTTCACCGGCCTGACCGTCGCCAACGTCGTCGGCGTCCCGCTCGGCACCCTCGTCGGCCAGACCCTCGGCTGGCGCGTCACCTTCCTGATCGTCGCCGCCCTCGGCGTCCTCGGCCTGCTCGGCATCGCCAAGCTGGTCCCCGAGCTGCCCCGGCCCGAGGGCGTCCGGATCCGCCACGAGCTGGCCGCCTTCCGCAACGTCCAGGTACTGCTCGCCATGGCGATGACCGTCCTCGGCTTCGGCGGCGTGTTCGCCGCGATCACCTACATCACGCCGATGATGACCAACGTCGCCGGCTTCGCCGACACGTCCGTCACCTGGCTGCTCGTCCTCTTCGGCCTCGGCATGGTCGCCGGGAACCTCATCGGCGGCCGGTTCGCCGACCGCGCGCTGATGCCGATGCTGTACGTGTCCCTGGGCGCCCTGGCCGTCGTCCTGGCCGTGTTCACCTTCACGGCCCACCACAAGACCGCCGCCGCCGCCACGATCGTGCTGATCGGCGCGCTGGGCTTCGCGACCGTGCCGCCGCTGCAGAAGCGGGTCCTCGACCAGGCCGCCGGCGCCCCCACCCTGGCCTCCGCGGTCAACATCGGCGCCTTCAACCTCGGCAACGCGCTCGCCGCCTGGCTGGGCGGCCTCGTCATCGCCGCCGGGCTCGGCTGGACCGCCCCGAACTGGGTCGGCGCCGCGCTCGCCGCCTCCGCCCTGGTCCTCGCCCTCGTCTCCGGCGCGCTGGAGCGGCGTACGGCCGCCCGCCCGGGCTCGGGCGGCCGGGTCGTCGCGGCCGGAGCCCGGGACGCCGCCCCCGTGCCCGTCCGCCACTGATCCACGACCCCTCGTACGCCACCCCTCGTACGGCATCCCCCGCACCACGATTCAGGAGAACCCGCATGTCCGGCACCACCACCC
>NZ_LGDB01000083.1:0-1009 GCF_001279655.1 Streptomyces sp. WM6372
AAGTCTCGCCAATGACTGGGTGAGCAATGGTGCTTGGCAGGGTCCGTCCGGTCTCGGCGGCACCAGCCGCTGACCGCAATCCGACACCCACCCCACACCCATATCCACCGCGCCGGCCGGCCCTGTCGGCCGGCGCGGTCCACCGATAAGGAATCGGAATTGTCTGTCATCCGTGGTCTACGTCTGACGCTCAGTGGTGTCACGGCGATGGCGGCCTTGAGCTGCGCAATGGCGGGCCCGGCAGCCGCGTCCCCACTGCCGACCAAGACGAGCCAGCCGCAGCCGGTCAGTGGCCAGCTCGCACCGTCGGAGCTCCTGTTCACCCCCCGGGTCGCCGAGGCCCCGGCAGCGAACGGCAACTGCGGCGGCTACTCGTCCGACTCGACCCCGCCTTCCACCATCCGGGTGCTGCGATACGCGCAGCACACCAGCGTCGGGGCGCCGGTTCCGGGTACCGAGATCGGCGTGGTCAACGTGCCGTTCCAGGAATACGTCAAGGACGTGCTGCCCAGCGAGTGGGTCACCTCCTGGCAGCCCGCCTCGCTGCAGGCGGGTGCGATGGCGGTGAAGACCTACGCGTGGTACTGGGTCAACAACTGGCGTGGCGGGTCGTACAACGGATCCTGCTACAACGTCGACGACTCGATCAACTATCAGCGTTACATACCCGGAAGCTCCACCTCCGTCACCAACACGGCCGTTCAGTCGACCTGGAATTCGGTCATGACCAAGAACGGATCGGTGTTCCAGGCCTCGTACCAGGCGACGCTCACCGGAAGCCCGTCCGAGGCCTGCGGCACCGGCCTGTCCAGGTACCCGAACACGCTCAGCCAGTGGGGGTCGCAGAACTGTGCCCTCGCCGGCCGCTCCTGGCAGTCGATCCTGGGCGTCTACTACCCCGGACTGTCGATCGCCGGTTCGGCTTCTGCTGCGACGTCGCCGGTGTCGATGGATGCGGGTGCGACGCATGTGGCGTTTGTGGATGGCGGTGGGAGTGTTGCGAATGACT
>NZ_LGDB01000084.1:0-962 GCF_001279655.1 Streptomyces sp. WM6372
CCCCCCAAGCACTCGAAGAAGCCACCGACCGACTCGCCGCCCACCTGCGCCGCACCCAACCCAACCTCGCCGACGCCGCATACACCCTCGCCACCGGACGCCACACCTTCCCCCACCGCCGCACCGTCACCGGCACCACACCCGACGCCATCGCCACAGCCCTGGAAACCCGCGACCCCGCCCACACCACCACCAGCCACACCACCCACGACACCACACCACTGATCTACCTCTTCAGCGGCCAAGGCTCACAACACACCCGCATGGCCCACGACCTCTACCAACACGAACCCGCATTCCGCAGCACCGTCGACGAATGCGCCGAACTCCTCACCCCCCACCTCGGCGAAGACATCCGCACCATCGTCTTCACCGACGACCCCCGACTCGACCAGACCCAATGGGCCCAACCCGCCCTCTTCACCATCGAATACGCCCTCGCCCACCTCTGGAAAACCTGGGGCATCACCCCCACCGCCATGCTCGGCCACAGCCTCGGCGAATGGACCGCCGCCTGCCTCGCCGGCGTCTTCACCCTCCCCGACGCCCTCCGCCTCATCGCCCTCCGCGGCCGCCTCATGCAAGCCCAAACCCCCGGCGCCATGCTCAACGTCATGGCCGACCGCACCACCATCGAAGCCGCCCTCCCCGACACCCTCTCCCTCGCCGCCCACAACGGCCCCCGAGACTGCGTCATCTCCGGCCCCCACGACGCCATCCACACCTTCACCACCCTCGCCGAAGAAAACGGCTGGCCCACCCAACCCATCACCACCAGCCACGCCTTCCACTCCCCCCTCATGGAACCGATGATCGCGGAATTCACCACCGCGGTCGCCACCACCAACCCCCAACCCCCCCACACCCCCTTCATCTCCAACACCACCGGCACCTGGATCACCAACCAACAACCCACCGACCCCGCCTACTGGGGCCACCACATCCGCGCCACCGTCGAATAC
>NZ_LGDB01000085.1:0-900 GCF_001279655.1 Streptomyces sp. WM6372
CTAGGAGTTGTCGTCAAAGTGTCACGCCCACATCAGGAGCGATGCGAGGGTGACGGCTGCTTGGTAGGCCTGGGCGGTCTTGTCGTACCTGGTGGCGATGCCTCGCCACTGCTTGAGGCGGTTGAAGCATCGTTCCACCACGTTGCGGTGCTTGTAGACCTGCTTGTCGAAGGCCGGTGGGCGGCCGCCTCGGCTGCCTCGTCGGGCACGGTTGCGGACTTGGTCGGACCGCTCGGGGATGGTGTGGGTGATGCCGCGGCGTCGCAGCCAGGCGCGGATCGCCTTCGAGCTGTAGCCCTTGTCGCCGATGACGTGGTCGGGCCGCACGCGTGGCCGACCGGGCCCGAGACGGGGCACCCGTATCGCGCCCATCACGGCGGTGAACTGGGTGCAGTCGTTGGTGTTCCCGCCGGTCAGAACGAACGCCAGAGGCCGGCCCGCTCCGTCGCAGGCCAGGTGGATCTTGCTGGTCAGCCCGCCGCGGGAGCGGCCAAGCGCCGGGCTCCGGAGCCCCCTTTTCGGGCTCCGGCCGCGTGCTGGTGGGCCCGGACGATGCTGGAGTCGACCGACACCAGCCACTCGATGTCGCCTGCGGCGTCAGCTTGCGCCTGGGCGGCCTGGAGCATCCGCTCGAAGGTCCCGTCCGCGGCCCACCTGCGGAAACGCGTGTGGAGGCTGGCCCACGACCCGTATCGCTCGGGCACATCCCGCCAGGCGACCCCGGTCCGGAACTTCCACACGATCCCGTTGAGGACCGTCCGGTCGTCCAGCCGCGGCCGCCCGAAAACAGGCCGGGGCAGCAGCGGTTGCACGAGTTCCCACTCGGCATCGGACAGTTCATGGCGACGTATCACGACACCATGATCCACAACCCAAGATCACTTTGACGACAGGACCTAG
>NZ_LGDB01000086.1:0-816 GCF_001279655.1 Streptomyces sp. WM6372
GCCCCGCCCCGGAATGCCATAAGACTGCCGGGAAGCCCCCGAAGGATGGCCGGGAGGTTATCCGACCAGGAGCGGCCGCATCAGGGATGCGGATCGGGATCTCCGTGTTCACCCGCACCCAGCCCACCAGAACCGACCAGCGACCGGGGGCACGGGAGACGCGTCAGATCGCTACGCGCTCCTCATATCTCAGCGTCCGACGACCGTCTGGGGCTGGACATAGGCCGCCCACGACTGGCACAGAGGGCTCTCGGCCTGCGACAGCGGGCCGTTTGTCCCTTTTGGACGCCAATCGAGACCCACAAAGAGCCTTCCCGGAGTGGGAGGTTGAGAAATCCGGCACCAGACTCCCTCTCGCCCCCTTTTCGCCCCCAAAGAGCCCCCAAAGAGCCCGTAAGGGCCCTCAAGGGCCCCAAAGAGCGTCCAAACAGTCAGCAGACAGCCCGCACGCGCCCGAAAACTCGCCCACGGACGTCGTCTGGCGACCGGAGGGGCCTGCAGACGCCGGAAGACCGCCCACCTGCAGTGCGTGGGCGGCCTATGTCCAGCCCCAGGCGGTCGCCGGACGCTATGCCGAGAGAAGCGCGTAGCGATCTGACGCGTCCTGGGGCGCCATCGTCATCTCACCGCTGTCTGGTGCAGGTTGGCCCTGCCCGGGCCCCCGTCACCGGGTGGGCTTGGTGGTCCTGGTGGGCTGGGTGCGGCTGAACACGGAGATCCCGATCCGCATCCCTGATGCGGCCGTTCCTGGTCGGATAACCTCCCGGCCATCCTTCGGGGGCTTCCCGGCAGTCTTATGGCATTCCGGGGCGGGGC
>NZ_LGDB01000087.1:0-813 GCF_001279655.1 Streptomyces sp. WM6372
GGTCGCGTTGGTCATGGCTGTGCTCCTTCGGGGGTGTTCGGGGGTGTTCGGGGTTCAGAGGCTGCGGGCGGTGATGTCGCCGTAGGCGGTGGTCGCCCGGATGTCCAGGCCGGCGGCGGCGCCGTCGGTGTTGTTGAGCGCGTTGTGGATCCGGCCGTACGAGGTCCCGGCATCCAGCGACGCGGACACCCCCCGGGCCGCACCGACCGAGATGTCACCGGACTGGGTGCTCAGCACCACCGCACCGCGCACCGCCTCACCGATGTGGAGGTCGCCCTTCTGAGTGCTGACCTCCGCCGGACCACCCAGACGACCGACGAAAACGTCACCCGCCTGGAGCGCGATACGGGCACTCTCCGCCTCGTCGACCTTGACGACGCCCTGCGCACCCTCGAAGACGACGGCGCCCAGCCGACCGACCCCACGGAACTCCACCGCCGCCCCCTTCGCCTCCACCCGGGAGCCGGCCGGCAGCTGGACGGTCACCTCCACCGCCCCCGAAGCACCCAGCACCTGGTGCTTCGCCACCGCGGTCGCGATCCGCAGCACACCATCGACGAACTCGACCGTGGCCTGCTCCGCCACCTTCACATCACGCCCCTTCGACGCATCAGCGGGCCGCACCTCCACCGCCACATCCGCCCGATCCGCGGCGATCAACTGAACACGTCCTGCCGCGACGTCGAGAACGACGGCGATCGGGGCGGCGGTTTCGAACTTCTGCATGACAGGCTCCTGTTGGACTCACTCGATGTTTCCGATGAGGGAAAAGCTACGTAGCGTTCAAGAATCACGCAACGCCTTCGTTGCGCA
>NZ_LGDB01000088.1:0-780 GCF_001279655.1 Streptomyces sp. WM6372
GCCCCGCCCCGGAATGCCATAAGACTGCCGGGAAGCCCCCGAAGGATGGCCGGGAGGTTATCCGACCAGGAGCGGCCGCATCAGGGATGCGGATCGGGACCTCCGTGTTCCTCCGCACCAGGACCACCAAGCCCACCCGGTGACGGGGGCCCGGGCAGGGCCAACCCACACCAGACGGCGGCGAGATGACGATGGGGCCCCAGGACGCGTCAGATCGCTACGCGCTTCTCTCGGCATAGCGTCCGACGACCGTCTGGGGCTGGACATAGGCCGCCCACGCACTGCAGGTGGGCGGTCTTCCGGCGTCTGCAGGCCCCTCCGGTCGCCAGACGACGTCCGTGGGCGGGTTTCCGGGCGCGTGCGGGCTGTCTGTGGACTGTTTGGACGCTCTTTGGGGCCCTTGAGGGCCCTTACGGGCTCTTTGGGGGCTCTTTGGGGGCGAAAAGGGGGCGAGAGGGAGCCTGGTGCCGGATTTCTCAACCTCCCACTCCGGGAAGGCTCTTTGCGGGTAGCGATTGGCGTCCAAAAGGGACAAACAGCCCGCTGTCGCAGGCCGAGAGCCCTCTGTGCCAGTCGTGGGCGGCCTATGTCCAGCCCCAGACGGTCGCCAGACGCTGAGATATGAGAAGCGCGTAGCGATTTGACGCGTCCCCCGTGCCCCCGGTCGCTGGTCGGTCCTGATGGGCTGGGTGCGGCTGAACGGGGACGGGAGATCAGCGTCCCTGAGGGAGCCGAATGTGGACCTGTCCCCCTGACCGTCCTTCGGGGGCTTCCCGACAG
>NZ_LGDB01000089.1:0-667 GCF_001279655.1 Streptomyces sp. WM6372
CACTGACAAACAAATGCAGATCATCACCGAGCTATGGCCGGCCCTTCGGGCCGGAGTCCTGCGCTTCGCTCCGGACTAGCTCCGGGTTCCGCTGCGCTCAGCGGGGCTCGGCTTCGCCGAGCCAGGGCCGGCCCTTCGGGCCGGGGTCCTGCGCTTCGCTCCGGACTAGTTCGGGGTTCCGCTTCGCTCCACCCCGAACGGCCTGCTCCGCAGGCCTGGGTGACCCCGTTTCACGGGGTCCGGGCCTGCGGCCCGTTGGGCGGGTCCGCTCCGGTCCCCCACCCCGGGCCCTTCCGGCTCCGCCTCCAGGACCAGCCCGCTCCGCGGGCCGCTAGCAGCACGCCCAGTAGCTGGGGTAGGGCTTCGGAAGGCACCACGGGCTTGTGTCCCCGCCCTGACCAGCAACAACCCGAAAACGTGATACCAATCCCTACGGAAATGACCAGGCAATACGTCAAAGATGTCAGTGCAGAATCGGCAACCACTGTCAGTGACAGCAGCTCAGCCCAACCCTCCCTGACCAGGGACAACCCTGGCGCAGAACACTGACATCTCAACGCCGAACCACCACTGACAAACAAATGCAGATCATCACCGAGCTATGGCCGGCCCTTCGGGCCGGAGTCCTGCGCTTCGCTCCGGACTAGCTCCGGGTTCCGCTGCGCTC
>NZ_LGDB01000090.1:0-1144 GCF_001279655.1 Streptomyces sp. WM6372
CTGGACGATCTCGTCGGGTTCTTCGTGAACACGCTTGTCCTGCGCACCGACGTCTCGGGCGATCCGACGTTCCGGGAGGTCGTGGAGCGGGTCCGGGAGACGGACCTGGCGGCGTTCGCCCACCAGGACGTCCCGTTCGAGCGACTCGTGGAGATCCTCAACCCGGCGCGCTCCATGGCCCGCCACCCCCTCTTCCAGGTCATGCTCACCTTCCACAACAACGCCCAACCCGATCTCGACCTGCCCGGAATCCATGCGCAGGCCGAAGCTGCCGGCGGGATGGCGGCCAGGTTCGACCTCTCGTGCAGCTTGGGAGAGACACACGCGCGGGACGGCGTACCTGCCGGCTTGGCGGGGCGGCTCGACTACCGCACCGATCTGTTCGAGCGCACCACCGTCGAGCAGCTCGCCGAGCGGCTGACCCGCCTGCTCGAAGTGCTCACCGCTGCACCCGATCAGCCGATCCGTAGTGTCAGTGTCCTTGCCGCGGACGAGCGTCGGCGGATGCTGGTCGAGTGGAACGACACGGGCGGATGCTGGTCGAGTGGAACGACACGGCTCACGCGGTTCCGGATGCGACGTTGCCGGAGTTGTTCCAGGCACAGGTGCTGCGGACTCCGGACGCACGGGCGGTGGTCAGTGACGGCGTCGAGCTGAGCTATACGGAGCTGAACGAGCGGGCGAATCGTCTGGCCCGCCATCTGGTGGCGTGTGGTGCCGGTCCGGAGCGGCTGGTCGCAGTGGTTCTGCCGCGATCGGTGGACCTGGTCGTGGCGTTGCTCGCCGTTCTGAAGAGCGGTTCGGGTTACGTGCCGGTGGACCCGGAGTACCCGGCGGACCGGATCGCGTACATGCTCGCGGACGCCGAACCCGTGCTGGTCCTGACGGACGCGGCCACAGCGGCCCTGCTGCCCCAGGACGATGCGGTGACGGCGAAGCGCTTGCTTCTGAACGAGCGTTCCGTGCACCAAGCCATGGCCGGGCTCAGTGCCTCCGACCTCCTCGATGACGACCGGCAATCTTCGGTGCTGCCCGCGCATCCGGCGTATGTGATCTACACGTCGGGTTCGACGGGGCGGCCGAAGGGTGTGGTGGTGTCGCATGCGGCGTTGGTGAATTACGTGGTGCGGTGTCCGCAGGCGTA
>NZ_LGDB01000091.1:0-638 GCF_001279655.1 Streptomyces sp. WM6372
AGCGTGGAACAGCAGACCTTCCTGCAGAGGAGCCAACGGAAGCACATCGGAAATGTCCTTCCACCGCCCCTCCACCACCCCTATCTCCGCCTGGTTCAGAGAGACCAGGGGAAGATCCGACGGTGTGAATCCACCTGCGGCGGGATCAGCCGCATGACGGGAGCGGGCGGCCAGGGCGGCCACCGTCTTCCGCTCGAAAACGTCCCGCGCGGAGAAGACCAGTCCTGCGGCCCGCGCTCGCGCCACCAGCTGGATCGACAGGATGCTGTCGCCGCCCAGCTCGAAGAAGCCGTCATCGATCGACACGGCATCGACGCCGAGCACCTCGGCGAACAGATTGCACAGGATCTCTTCGTTCGGGGTGCGCGGTCCCTTGTGCGTGGTGCCGGAGACCGCTTCCGGTGCCGGCAGCGCCTTGCGGTCCAGTTTCCCGTTCGGCGTCAACGGCAGGGCTTCCAGCGTGATGAAGGCGGAGGGCACCATGTAGTCCGGCAGCCGCTCCGCCACATGCCGGCGCAGCAGATCAGCCGATGCCGCTTCGCCTGCGGCGGGCACTACGTACGCGGTGAGGCGCTTGTCACCCGGAGTGTCCTCACGCACCACCACCGCACTCTGCGCGACCAGCACGTGATCCGCCA
>NZ_LGDB01000092.1:0-587 GCF_001279655.1 Streptomyces sp. WM6372
GTGCAGGACATGTCGCCCACGGTGCGGTAGCGGACCAGGCGCCGCTGGGTGCTCTCGCCGTCCTTCGGGCCGCCCCACTCGCCGGCGGTCAGCCACATGCCGCTCCGCTGGAACACCTCGCGCTCGTGGGCGAAGTAGATCTCGGGCAGTTCGATGTTCTCGCGGGCGATGTACTGCCAGACGTCCAGCTCGGTCCAGTTGGAGAGCGGGAAGACGCGGACGTGTTCGCCGGGGGCGTGGCGGCCGTTGTAGAGCTGCCACAGCTCGGGGCGCTGGCGGCGGGGGTCCCACTGGGAGAACTCGTCGCGCAGGGAGAAGACGCGCTCCTTGGCGCGGGCCTTCTCCTCGTCGCGTCGGCCGCCGCCGAACACGGCGTCGAACTTGAGGCTCTGGATCGCCTCCGTCAGGGGGACGGTCTGGAGCGGGTTGCGGACCCCGTCGGGGCGTTCGCGCAGTGTGCCGGCGTCGATGTAGTCCTGGACGGAGGCCACGTGCAGGCGCAGGTTGTGCTTGGCCACCGCGCGGTCGCGGTAGTCGAGGACCTCGGGGAAGTTGTGCCCGGTGTCGACGTGCAGCAGCGTGAAGGG
>NZ_LGDB01000093.1:0-108923 GCF_001279655.1 Streptomyces sp. WM6372
GGCTCGGGGCGGGTACGGCCGCCGGGGCCGGGGCCGGAAGGGCGGGCCTGATGCGCAGGGTGCTGGTGCCGGGTCCGCCCGGACCCCCGCGCAGCCGGGCCAGCAGCGCCGCCCGGGACGGGACGGGAGGGGCCGGCGGGACGGACGGGTCGGGAGCGCGGGACAGGTCGGACGGGTCCGGCGGGTGGGGCGGATGGGCGGGGCAGGCAGCGGGCGGATGCTTCTGCATGGCACGACAGTGCGTTGCGGGCCGGGCGTCCCGGTAGCCGTGCCGGCGACGGCCCTGTTGAAAATCCCGCGCGGTTGAAGCTCTGAACGGATGTACGACGGGAGGTCCCGCGTCCCGCTACGTTCCCGCCGCCACCCGCTCCAGCAGCGGCCGTACGACCCCGCTGGCGCGGACCGCCCGCAACCGGCCCCGCATCCGGCGCAGCGCGTCGGTCACCCGGGCCGATTCCAGTTGCGGTACGGCGTCCAGTACCTCGTGCCAGGCGGCGCAGGCCCGCTCCAGATGCCCTTGACCCAGGTGGAGTTCGGCGAGCCGGGCCGCCGTGACGGCCCGCGCCCGGCGCTCCGCCTCCGGCCGGTGGCGGAGCGAGGCGCCGAGCGCGGCGATGGCGCCCCGGCCGTCACCCAGGGCGGCCAGCGCCTCCGCCTCCTGGTGGCACAGCGCGGCCTGGTGGTAGTCGCCGATCGGCGCGCTCTGCCCCTGCGAGCGCTCCAACAGCCGCCGTGCGCCCGCCAGATGGGAGATCGCGGCCCGCCGGTCCCCGCAGCCGGCCTCTGCCACCGCCAACTGACCCGTGACGAAGGCCGCTTGGAGCGTCGGCAGCCGGCCCACCTCCCGCGCGGCCGCCTGGGCGAGCTCCAGCGCCTGGGTGCGGTGACCGAGGTGGTGGGCCTGCACGCTCATCGCCCGCAGCACGGGCGCGTGGCACTGCGGATCGCCCGCTTCCCGGCCCAGCCGCAGCGCCGCCCGGTAGTAGGCCTGGGCCACCCCGTGCTGGTTGCTGTCGAAGCAAAGGAACCCGGCGGTGTAGGCCAGCCGGGAGGTGGCGCCCAGCAGCCGGTGGCGTACGGAGGGCGGCGCGTCGGCGCGCAGCCAGGGGGCGACGGTGGTGGCGAGGTACGCGGTCAGGGCGGGCCGGGCGAGGCCGCTGCCGAACATCATGTCGGCGTTGCGGAAGACCGGGAGCACCGCCTCGGCGGCCCGTACGTGGTCCTGGCCTATCCGTATCCCGGTGCGCGCGCCCTTCGCCTCCGGAGCGGCGTGCTGCCCCTGCGGCGGGCGCCAGGCCGAGGAGTACACGGGGATCTCGCCGAACGCTCCGACGCCGAAGTCCGCGCCGCAGTCCGGTGGTTGCGCGCCCAACGCGGGGACGGGCGCGGTACCGCCCGCGGAGCGTTCCCGCCCCCGCGGCGCCGCCGACGGCCGGGCGAGCCCGGTGTCGGCGGCGTCGATCCGGCGCCGGGTGCGCCGGCTCAGGGCCTCGGCGGCGAGGGCGACGACGTGCGCGGGCGGCTTGGTGCCCGCGAGCCAGTGGGAGACGGAGGTCCGGTCGTAGCTCAGGGTGAGGCCGGCCTCGGCTGCGACGCCGTTGACGGCCCGTGCGAAGTCCTGCCCGCTCCAGCGGGCTTCGGTGAGGAGGGTGCGGAGTCGTCCGTTGGGGTCACGCTTCGCCATCCAGAACCGCCCAACTCGTACGTGTGTCCCGCGTTTCAACACGGTCGGAGATTCAACAGGGTGGGGCAGGGGCCCGTGTACCCGGTGGGGCCGCCCTGCCCCTAACTAAGACGTGTGCACACGGTGGCCCCCGGTCACACCGGGTGTCCGTGGCGTGCGGGAGCACGGCGGATCACGCACAAGCGGGGCCACTCCTTCCGATCGACCCCCCACACGACGAACGCGACCGTCACCGACGCCGCATCCGGAGCCAGGAAGACCGGCCGACCCAGGAAGACCGACCGAGAGGACGTTCCGTCATGTCTGTCGACCCGACGACCGAAACCAGCGCCGCCGCACCGCAGACCCGCTCCGCCCGCCAGAGCCTCAGTACCGACGCGGCGCGGAACCTGGCCACCACCACCAAGTCCGCCCCGCAGATGCAGGGCATCAGCTCCCGCTGGCTGCTGAAGATCCTGCCGTGGGTCCAGACCAGCGGCGGCACGTACCGGGTCAACCGCACGGTCAGCTACACCCTCGGCGACGGGCGCATCAGCTTCGTCAAGACGGGATCCGAACTGCGGGTCATCCCGCCCATGCTGCGCGAGCTCGGCATGCTGCGGCACTTCCCCGACGACGCCGTCGTCAAGTCGATCGCGGACCGGTTCGTCAAGGAGGAGTTCCGCAAGGGGGACGTGATCGTCCGCCGCGGCGAGCCCGTCGACAAGATCTACCTGATCGCCCACGGCCGCATCGAGCGGCTCGGAGAGAGCGCGTACGGGGAGGAGGCGAGCCTCGGCGTCCTCAGCGACGGCGACCACTTCGGCCACCACCCGCTGCCGGACGCCCGCTGGGAGTTCACCGCCCGGGCCCAGACCGACGTGGTGACCATGACGTACAACCGCGGCAACTGGGACGAGGCGCTGACCCGCTCCCCCGCCCTGCGCCGGCATGCCGAGGCCTACCTGGAGGCGGAGCGGGTCGGCCGCAAGGGCAGCGAGGCCGTGGACCTGTCGGCCGGCCACACCGGGGAGGTCATGCTGCCCGGCACGTACGTCGACTACGACCTGAGCCCCCGCGAGTACGAGCTGAGCGTCGCCCAGACCGTGCTGCGCGTCCACACCCGCGTGGCCGACCTCTACAACCAGCCGATGAACCAGTCGGAGCAGCAGCTGCGCCTGACCATCGAGGCCCTCCGGGAGCGCCAGGAGAGCGAGCTCGTCAACCACCCGGAGTTCGGGCTGCTGCACAACGCCGAGTACGAGCAGCGGCTCTACGCCCGCACCGGCCCGCCCACCCCCGACGACATGGACGACCTGCTCAGCCGGCGGCGCGGCTCCCAGTACTTCCTCGCGCACCCGCGCACGATCGCCGCGTTCGGCCGCGAGTGCAGCCGGCGCGGCCTGTACCCGGCCTCCGTGGAGTTCCAGGGGCACATGATGCCCGCCTGGCGGGGGGTGCCGCTGCTGCCCTGCAACAAGATCCCGATCACGAAGGAGCGGACCAGCTCGATCCTGGTCATGCGCACCGGCGAGGACAACGAGGGGGTCATCGGACTGCACCAGCTGGGCCTGCCGGACGAGTACCAGCCGGGGCTGTCCGTCCGCTTCATGAGCATCAACGAGCAGGCGATCGTCTCCTACCTGGTCACCGCCTACTACTCGGCGGCGATCCTGGTTCCCGACGCCGTCGGGGTGCTGGAGAACGTAGAGATCTCGCGCTTCGAGGACTGAGGGCGGCCGCCGGATGAGCAGCAGCACAGGGAGCGCGCAGCCCTTCGAACTGCCCGAGTTCTACGTCCCGCACCCCGCCCGCCTCAACCCCCACCTGGCCCGCGCCCGTGCCCACGCCCTCGACTGGGCCCGCGGCATGGGCATGCTGGAGGGCTCCGGTGTCTGGGACCAGGCCGACCTGGAAGCCCACGACTACGCGCTGCTGTGCGCCTACACCCATCCCGAATGCGATGCCCCGATGCTCTCGCTGGTCACCGACTGGTACGTGTGGGTGTTCTTCTTCGACGACTGGTTCCTGGAGTTCTTCAAGCGGCGCGGCGACCGGGAGGGCGGGCGCACCGCGCTGGACCGCCTGGCCCTGTTCATGCCCGAAGCCGCGCCCGCGCGCGGGGTGGAGGCGGGCCGTCCCGAGCCCGGCAACCCGGTGGAGGCGGGGCTCGCCGACCTGTGGGCCCGTACCGTCCCCGGGCATTCGCCGGACTGGATCGCCCGTTTCTCGCTCAGCACCCGCAATCTCCTCGTGGAGTCCCTGTGGGAGCTCGACAACATCAGCATCGGCCGGGTCGCGAATCCGGTCGAGTACGTGGAACAGCGCCGCAAGGTCGGCGGAGCGCCCTGGTCGGCGGGGCTCATCGAGCACGCGGTGGGCGCCGAGGTGCCGGCCGCCGTCTCCGGGGAGCGGCCGCTGCGCGTGCTGCGCGACTGTTTCGCGGACTCGGTGCACTTCCGCAACGACCTGTTCTCGTACGAGCGCGAGGTCGGCCGGGAGGGCGAACTCAGCAACGGGGTGCTGGTGCTGGAGACGTTCTTCGGGTGCACCACCCAGGAGGCGGCCGACCAGCTGAACCGGCTGCTGACCTCGCGGCTCCAGCAGTTCGAGCACACCTTCTTCGCCGAACTGCCCCCCATGTTCGTACGGACCGGGCTGACCCCGGAGCAGGTCCTCGCCGTGCTCACGTACGCGCGCGGACTCCAGGACTGGCAGTCCGGCGGCCACGAGTGGCACCTGCGCTCCAGCCGCTACATGAACCGGCGGGCCGGGCTGCCCTCCGGACCCCCGGGGCTGGGCAGCGCGGCCTCCGGCCTCAAGGCGCTGCTGGGGATCACCGGCGGCGCGGACCGGCGCCGGCGGCACACCCGCTCCCCGCGCCCGGTGGGCCCGTCGGTGATCCCGGACTTCCACCTGCCGTATGCGACGCGGCTCAACCCGCACCTGGAGGGCGCCCGCGGGCGGCTGGTGGAGTGGAACCGTGCGATGGGGATGTTCGACGAGGGTCTGTGGTGGGAGGAGAAGGCCGTCGACTTCGACTTCGCGCTGTGCTCGGCGGGCATCGACCCGGGGGCGTCGGCCGAGGACCTGGACGTCAGCGCGGCCTGGCTGAGCTGGGGCACGTACGCGGACGACCTCTATCCGCTCCGCTTCGGCGCCACCCGCGACCTGGCCGGGGCCAGGGCCCAGGACGCCCGGCTGCGCGCGCTCATGCCGCCGGAGCCCGAGGCGCCCACCCCCGCCCCGGTGAACGCGGTGGAACGGGGGCTCGCCGACGTCTGGCTGCGCACCATCACCCCGATGGCCCCGGCCGGGCGGCGCATGTTCCGGGCGGCGATGGACTCGGTGCTCGACGGCTGGCTGTGGGAGGTGGAGAACCAGGCGGCCCACCGGGTGCCCGACCCGGTGGACTACCTGGAGATGCGCCGGGTGACCTTCGGCTCCCCCATGACGGCCTCGCTGGCCCGGATGGCGCACATGGACGTCGTACCGGAGGCCGTGTACGGAAGCGCGGCGCTGCAGTCGCTGGAGGCGGCCGCCTTCGACTACTCGGGGATGATGAACGACGTGTACTCGTACCAGAAGGAGGTGGAGTACGAGGGCGAGCTGCTCAACATGCTGGTCGTCACGGAGACCTTCTTCGGCTGCGACTACCCGACGGCGCTCGGGGTCGTGAACGACCTGATGACCTCGCGGATGAAGCAGTTCGAGCACGTGCTGGGACACGAGTTCCCCGCGATGTACCGGGACTTCGGGCTGGACGCGGCGGCGCGGGCGGCGATGGACCGGTACGCGGACGAGCTCAAGCAGTGGATGGCCGGGATCGCCACCTGGCACGCGCGGACCCGGCGCTACCGGGAGGAGGACCTGGAACGGCACCACGCGCGGCGGACGGAGGCGGTGGTGGCCGCCGTGCCCGGCGCGCTGCCCCGGGCTCCGCACCGGGCCGGGTGGACGTGACGGCGCCCGCGGTCACGCGTGCAGGGCCCGTGCGTCCTCGGTGTGCCCCTCCGGTTCCAGCTGGAGGGTGGAGTGGGCCACGTCGAAGTGGTCGCCCACGCAGGCCTGGAGCCGGGCGAGCAGCTTCCCGTGGTCCTCTCCGCGCAGGGTCTCGGCGGCGACCACGACGTGCGCGGTGAGCACGGGCATGCCGGAGGTGACGGTCCAGGCGTGCAGGTCGTGCACGGCCAGTACGCCGGGCTCCTCCAGGAGGTGGCGCCGTACGTCGGCCAGGTCCATGTCCTGCGGGGTGGCCTCCAGCAGGACGTGGGCGGCCTCGCGCAGCAGTCCGAGCGCGCGCGGGACGATGAGCAGGCCGATGACGAGGGAGGCGATGGGGTCGGCGGCCTCCCATCCGGTGAGCATGATGACCAGGCCGCCGATGATGACGGCGACGGAGCCGAGGGCGTCGCCGAGCACCTCCAGGTAGACGCCGCGCAGGTTGAGGCTGTGCTCCTTGGCGTCGCGCAGCAGCCACAGGCCGACGCCGTTGGCGGCCAGGCCCAGCACGGCGACGCCGAACATCAGCCCGCCCTTGACCTCGACGGGTTCGCTGAAGCGGCGGATGGCCGTGTAGAGGACCCAGACGAAGATGCCGAGGAGGAGCAGGGCGTTCAGGACGGCCGAGAAGATCTCGACCCGGTAGAAGCCGAAGGTGCGGCGGGGGGTCGGGGCGCGCTGGGCGAGGGTGACCGCGCCGAGCGCGAGGGAGACCCCGACGGCGTCGGTGAGGCTGTGCGCGGCGTCGGCGAGGAGGGCGAGGCTGCCGGAGAGCAGGGAGCCGACGACCTGGATCAGGGTGATCGAGGCGCTGATGGCGATGGTCCAGAGCAGGCGGGCGCGGAACGTCCCGCTGACGGTCCCGGCCGCCGCCGAGGGAGCTCCGTGATCATGGCCCATGATCGCCATCCGAGCACAGGGCGGCCGCTCCCGCCCGCCGCGCTCCCCCACCTGGGCGAATGGACAAAAGCACGTCGCGTGTACAACTTATTCGGAATCAGACATTCCCCTGGCCTTCCGGCAGAACTGGCGCATAATCATCGCTACGCGGCCCGAAAGAACCCTTGGTCGCGCATGGGACACGCATGCAATGGGGGGCATCGTGCCGATGAGGGATCCGGGCCGGGCCGGCACGCTGCCGGCGACATCCGACGAGCTGTCGCGGCTGCTGACCGCCGTCCGGCGGGGGCGGGTGCTCACGGTCACGGGGCGGTTCCGGGAGCCGCGGAGCCGGCTGGTGCGGGAGATCGCCGCGCGGCTGGCGTCCAACTTCTGCGACGGCGCGGCCGTCGTCACGATGGGCCGGCCCTTCGGCGTGCGCGAGCTGACGGCCGCGCTGGGCTGCGTACCGGGCATGCCGTTCCTGCCGTACGGGACGACGGACCCCGTCTCGTGGCTCGCCGAGCGGGACATGCTCCTCGTCCTGGACGGCACCGAGCACCTCGCGCCGGAGGCGCTGGCCTGGCTGCGGCGCCTGCTCACGGCGGCCCCGGGGCTGCGCATCCTGGCCGCGGGCCGTTCCCCGTTGTCCTTCGAGTCGGAACGCGTCCACAGGCTCTGACCGGGGACCGGCGCGCGAGCGGTCCCGTCAGCCCCGGTACGTGCGCAGGATCCGCTTCAGCAGGGGCGTCCCCGAGGCCGGGGCAGCGGGGACGGCCGCCGGGCGGCGGGCCTGGAGCTCGGACCAGACGGCGTCCGGGCAGCGGCCCTGCGGGCGGGACTTGAGGAACCCGCGGTAGGGCACCACGCGGGGCTCGCGGCCGATCTCCACCCAGTGGGAGCGGCCCGAGTACTCGTCCCAGCCGTGGTTCGGGATCCGGATGTGGTCGCGCCGGCCGTCCTTGTCCTTGCTGGTGATCTGGGCGACCCGGGCCGTGCCCGAGCCGGTCTCCAGCACCACGCAGTAGTGCCGCAGCTGCTGCCCGGGGTCCTCGCGCAGCGGCACCATGGCCAGCCAGACCTCGCCCGGCCGGGGGCGCGCGCGGATCGCCCTGGCCGCGACGGCGGCGAGCACGGCGGCCACCCGGGCGAGGAACGTGTTCTTGCGACGTGCCACCCGAACTCCCCCTCAGATCCCCGGCGGCACGCTAACGCACCCGCCACAGGGGCGCCAGGGCACCGCCGGCGTCACCGGCGCGGTTCGGCCCCCCGCTTCCACTCCTCCACCGGCAGCCCGAGGATCACCTCGTCGACGAAGGCGCCCGCCACCCAGGCGGAGCGCCGGAGGGTGCCCTCCAGGGTGAAGCCCGCACGGGTCGCGGCGCTGATCATGGCGGCGTTGTCGGCGAGGGTCTCCACCTGGAGCCGGTGCAGCCCGCGCACGGTGAACCCGTAGTGGCACAGCAGCTGCACGACCTCCGCGCCCAGGCCGCGGCCGCGGGAGCCGGGCAGCAGGGAGATCCCCAGGTGGCCGCTCCGGTTGTGGGTGTCGATGCCCCACAGCGCTGCGTCGCCCGCCAGCGACCCGGATCCGGCCTCGACCACCGAGAAGAACGACGCGGTCTCGGACGGGGCGGAGGGCTCGTACGGGGAGTGGCCGGTGCTCGGGGTTATCGGACGCCACGGCCCGGCTTCGGCGCGCGACCGCGTCGCCACGTCCTCGTACAGCCCGGCGTGGAGCACGGCTACGTCATCGGCGTGCCGGGCGCGCAGCCCGGCGAGGGTTCCCTGGATCACGGGAGCTTCCTAGCCGTCGCCGGGGGCGCCCCGCAACCGGGTTTCCGGCGCGTGGAGGCGGCGGGTACGGGTCCGCCCCGGTCGGCTGCTGCCGACCGGGGCGGAATCGATCAGGACGACCGGACCTCAGGCGAGGGTCGCGATCGCCTGGTTGAAGGTCGCGGACGGCCGCATGACCGCCGAGGCCTTCGCGGCGTCGGGCTGGTAGTACCCGCCGATGTCGGCCGGGGAGCCCTGGACGGCGATGAGCTCGCCGACGATGGTCTGCTCCTGCTCGCCCAGCGTCTTGGCGAGCGCCTCGAACGCGGTGGCCAGCTCGGCGTCGTCGGTCTGCTTGGCCAGCTCCTGCGCCCAGTACAGGGCGAGGTAGAAGTGGCTGCCGCGGTTGTCGATGCCGCCCAGCTTGCGGCTCGGCGACTTGTCCTCGTTGAGGAAGGTGCCGGTCGCGCGGTCCAGGGTGTCGGCCAGCACCTGGGCGCGGGCGTTGCCGGTGGTGGTCGCGAGGTGCTCGAAGGAGACGGCCAGCGCGAGGAACTCACCGAGGGAGTCCCAGCGCAGGTAGTTCTCCTTGACCAGCTGCTGGACGTGCTTCGGGGCGGAGCCGCCGGCGCCGGTCTCGAAGAGGCCGCCGCCGTTCATGAGCGGGACGACCGACAGCATCTTGGCGCTGGTGCCCAGCTCCAGGATCGGGAAGAGGTCGGTCAGGTAGTCGCGCAGCACGTTGCCGGTCACCGAGATGGTGTCCTCGCCGCGGCGGATGCGCTCCAGGGAGTACTTGGTGGCCTCGACCGGGGAGAGGATCTCGATGGTCAGGCCCTCGGTGTCGTGCTCGGCGAGGTACGTCTTGACCTTGGCGATCAGCTGCGCGTCGTGCGCGCGGCCCTCGTCGAGCCAGAAGACGGCCGGGACGCCGGTGGCGCGGGCGCGGGTGACGGCGAGCTTGACCCAGTCCTGGATCGGCGCGTCCTTGGTCTGGCAGGCGCGGAAGATGTCGCCCTTGGCGACCTGCTGCTCCAGGACGACCTTGCCCTCGGAGTCGACGACGCGGACGGTGCCCGCGGCGGCGATCTCGAAGGTCTTGTCGTGGCTGCCGTACTCCTCGGCCTTCTGGGCCATGAGGCCGACGTTCGGCACCGAGCCCATCGTGGACGGGTCGAAGGCGCCGTGCGCGCGGCAGTCGTCGATGACGACCTGGTAGACGCCCGCGTAGCTGCTGTCCGGCAGGACGGCCAGGGTGTCGGCCTCGTTGCCGTCCGGGCCCCACATGTGGCCGGAAGTGCGGATCATGGCCGGCATGGAGGCGTCGACGATGACGTCGGACGGGACGTGCAGGTTGGTGATGCCCTTGTCCGAGTCGACCATCGCGAGGGCCGGGCCCTCGGCGATCTCGGCGTCGAAGGAGGCCTTGATCGCGTCGGCGTCGGGCAGCGCGCCCAGGCCGTTCAGGATGGTGCCGAGGCCGTCGTTCGGGGACAGGCCGGCGGCGGCCAGGGTCTCGCCGTAGCGGGCGAAGGTCTTCGGGAAGAAGGCGCGGACCACGTGGCCGAAGATGATCGGGTCGGAGACCTTCATCATGGTGGCCTTGAGGTGCACGGAGAACAGGACGTCCTCGGCCTTGGCGCGCTCGATCTGGTCGTTCAGGAAGGTGCGCAGCGCGTCGACGTGCAGGACGGACGCGTCCACGACCTCGCCGGGCAGGACCGGTACGGACTCGCGCAGGACGGTGGCGGTGCCGTCGGCGGCGACGTGCTCGATGCGGAGCGTGCCGGCCTCGGTGACGACCGCGGACTTCTCGGTGGAGCGGAAGTCCTCGGCGCCCATGGTGGCGACGTTCGTCTTCGACTCGGAGGTCCAGGCGCCCATGCGGTGCGGGTGGGCCTTGGCGTAGTTCTTGACCGAGGCGGGGGCGCGGCGGTCGGAGTTGCCCTCGCGCAGGACCGGGTTGACGGCGCTGCCCTTGACCTTGTCGTAGCGGGCGCGGATCTCGCGCTCCTCGTCGGTCTTCGGGTCGTCCGGGTAGTCCGGGAGCGCGTAACCCTGGCCCTGGAGCTCGGCGACCGCGGCCTTCAGCTGCGGGATCGAGGCCGAGATGTTGGGCAGCTTGATGATGTTCGCTTCCGGCGTCTTCGCCAGCTCGCCGAGCTCGGCGAGGGCGTCGGCGATGCGCTGGCCCTCCTCCAGGTGCTCGGGGAAGCTGGCGATGATCCGACCGGCCAGGGAGATGTCACGGGTCTCGACATTCACACCGGCCGTCGACGCGTAGGCCTGGATCACAGGCAGGAAGGAATACGTCGCGAGGGCCGGGGCCTCGTCAGTGTGCGTGTAGATGATGGTCGAGTCAGTCACCGGATGCTCCGCTCCACAGTCTGCGTCTCTCGTCTGCAACATTGCTCGACATCAAGATATCTCGTGATCGGACCGGTCCGGACAGCCCCCTGCCCGAGTCCCGGGGAGACGCGCGTCACCCTCGGCCGGCCGGGGCCCCGCCGGGCCGCGGAAACGGCGAGAGCGCCGCCCGGCGGCTGTTTCCAGCCAGGGGGCGGCGCTCAGGCGATCAGGCGATCAGGCGTGCCGGCCTGCTCAGGCGTGGACGGCCTTCGGGTTCGGGCCGTACTCGTTCGGCTGCGCCTGACCCTCGGTCGCCATGAGGACGATGAGCCAGATGCCGCCGATCAGCGGAACGAGGCCGATGAACAGCCACCAGCCGGACTTGCCGGTGTCGTGCAGGCGGCGGATGGCGACCGCGAGGCTCGGGAGGAGGACCGCGAGGGCGTAGATGCCGTAGAGCAGCGGGTACGTGCCGAGCGCACCGTCGACGACGGCGAGGATGATCGCGGCGGCCATGTTGAACAGGAAGAACATCCAGTACTCCTGGCGGCGGGCGCGGCCGGAGAAGACGGTGTACTTCTTCAGGACGTCGGTGTAGTAGTTCATGAGTCCCCCCTGAGGACGGTTCGTCGGCCCGTCCTGCTGGAGCAAGCCGAGGCAGAACTTATGCCCCGCTTATGTGGCGGTCAAGCCAGTTCACAACACGCCGGAATCACCGCTTTTCACGAGTTCGCGGACCAAAATCACCGGCCCCGAGGGCCACTTGGAACCCACTGGTCTTGCGGTGTCACACGGGGTGACGAAACAGGGGCGTTAGGGACCGATTCGTGATGCGCGAGGGCCTCGTGAGCTGCCCGGCGGCAACCCCCGTACTCCCCCACCCCCGGCGGAGCGCGCCCATCCGGCCCCACATCGTTACGGCTCCGCGACCCTGTCAGCCGCTGTCACGTACGCGAACGGCGTCCCGCGCCGGACCCCGGGGCCGCGCGGGACGCCGTGAACTCACCCTGAATTCACTCTGAACTCACTGCGAACCCACCGGCCGTTCAGCCGATGTGGAACGAGTCCCCGTAGACCTTCCAGTCGAGCGGGGTGTTGAGGTTCAGGTTGCCCTTCTTGAGGAAGACCCGCTGCGCGGTGTCGACACGGCTCGTGTCGCTGTGCGCCTCCTCCTGCTTCATCGCCCAGACCCGGGCGTCGAGGAAGGCGTTCAGCCAGGTGGTCTCGTTCCCGCCCTGGGCCGGGGGCTTGGCCTTGGACAGGGCCCGCTTGCGGATGTTGCGGAAGCTGGTGGAGTCGCCGCCGTCGCCGTGCATGACGATGGCGTCGTAGTACATGAACTGGCCGAGCGCGCCGACCCCGTCGGACTTGCCCTGATTGACGGCGGGGTTGAAGTAGACCCGGTCGCGCTCGTGGTCCTGGGCCTTCTTGAACTCGGTGTCCTGCGCCGCCTTCGCCCAGTCCTTGGTGAAGTTCGGGTCGAGTCCGCTGTGCGAGTCCGTGCCGTCGACCTTCCGCAGGGCCGGGAGGTACTTGGCCAGCACGTTGCCCGGCTTGACGTCGGTGTAGTACTCGACGAGGTCGAGCATGTCGCCGGTGCCGGAACAGAAGCCGATGATCCCGGCCGTGTAACCGCGGCCGTCGTCTATGTCCTCGATGTACTTGTACTGCGCCTTCCAGTCCAGCGAGGAGTTCTCCGCGCTGGAGACGATCTGCATGGCGATGTCCTTCTTCGCCGGGTCGTCGAGGCCGACGGCCTTCGCCGATGCCGCGGCGGGGGACGCGGATGCGGGCGCGGACGCGGGCGCCGCCGTCGCGTGGGCGGTCACCGGTACGGCGAGGAGCGCGCCGCCGAGGAGGGCGCTGATGGCGATTTTCTTGCGGTGGGGGGCGAACACAAGTCCTCCATGGGGAAGTTGAGGCTTGAGCGACTTCGTTAGGAAACTTTACTACCAGAGGTCGGGACAGCTCAATACCCGTGCACGCCATGTGCGTTGTGGGACCGCCCTGGGTCAGAGCCAGCCGTTGCGGCGGAAGCCGCGGTGGATGACGAAGCAGGCGAGGGCCATCACGGCGACCACGATCGGGTAGCCGTACGTCCAGTGCAGCTCGGGCATGTTGTCGAAGTTCATGCCGTAGACCCCGCAGACCATGGTGGGCACGGCGACGATGGCCGCCCACGCCGTGATCTTGCGCATGTCCTCGTTCTGCGCGACGGTCACCTGCGCGAGGTGTGCCTGGAGGATGGAATCGAGCAGCGCGTCGTAGGCGTTGATCTGGTCGGTGGCCCGGGTCAGGTGGTCGGAGACGTCCCGGAAGTACGCGCGGACCTCCGCCGGGATCACCGGTATCGGCTGCGTGGCCAGGTGCTGGAGCGGGCGGCTCAGCGGGGCCACCGCCCGGCGCAGCTCCAGCAGTTCGCGCTTGAGCTGGTAGATCCGGCCCGCGTCGCCCCGGCCGCCGTACTCGCTGAACACCGCGGTCTCGACGGCGTCGATGTCGTTCTGCACCGCGTCCGTGACGGCCACGTAGTCGTCGACGACGTGGTCGGCGATGGCGTGCAGAACCGAGGCCGGCCCCTTGGCCAGTTGGTCCGGCGCCGCTTCCAGGCTCTCGCGGACGGGGCCCAGCGTGCCGTGGCCGCCGTGCCGGATGGTGATGACGAAGTCGTCGCCGGTGAAGGCCATCAGCTCGCCGGTCTCCACGACCTCGCTCGTCGCGGTGAGCTCCTCGTGCTCCACGTAGCGCACGGTCTTGAAGACGGAGAAGAGCGTGTCGTCGAACCGCTCCACCTTGGGGCGCTGGTGCGCGGTCACCGCGTCCTCGACGGCGAGCGGGTGCAGGCCGAACAGCTCGGCGAGCCCGGCGAGCTCCTCCCTCGTCGGTTCGTGGAGGCCGATCCAGACGAACCCGTCGCCCGTCTTGCGGACCCGCCGCAGCGCCTCCTCCACCTCGGCGCAGCCGTCCTGCCGCGCGCCGTCGACGTAGACGACGCAGTTGACCACCGCGCTGCCGAGCGGGGAACGGGACGGGTGGCTGAGGTCGACGGCCCGCCGGTAGCCGCGACGCACGGCCCGGCGCAGGTTGCTGAACATGGACAACGGGGTACTTCCCTTCGGCGGATCAGCGGCCAGTCTGCCACCGCCTCCCTACCGGCCCCGTCAGACCCTGTCGATGAACACGCTCGTCGACTTCACCCGGGCCACGGCCCGCGCGCCGACCTCCAGGCCGAGCTCCTCCACGGCCTCCCGGGTCAGGAGCGACACGATGCGGTGCGGGCCGGCCTGGATCTCGACCTGGGCGTCGACCGTGCCGAGCTTCACGGCGGTGACGATGCCGGGGAAGGCGTTGCGCGCCGAGGTGTAGGGGACGTCCTCGCCCTCGGCGGCCTCCTGGGCGGCCTGTACGCAGAACGCGGCCAGGTCCGGCCCGTCCACCATCCGCCGCGTGCCCTCGCGGCGGGTGGGGAACCGCTCGGCGTCGGCCCAGCGCCGGGCCGTGTCGACGCTCACGCCGAGCAGCCGGGCGGCCTGGCCGATCGTGTAGGACTCCATACCCGCAGCTTAGGGGGTGTTCGCGGGGATCAGACCCGACCCCGGCCCGCCGGATGCCTGGTTCCGTCCGGGTGCCGGGTTCCGTCCGGGCGGGGGCTCCCGTCCTGACGGAGCGTCCCGTCCTGGCGGAGGGCCCCGGCCGCCGCGGCCGCGACCACCTCCGCCACCGTCGACAGCGCCGGGGAGTCGAGTTTCCACTGCTGCCAGTACAGCGGCACGTCCAACGGCCGCCGCGGCACCAGCAGCTCCAGCCTGCCCGCGCGCAGCAGCGGCTCCGAATGGGGCTCCGGCACCAGTCCCCAGCCCAGCCCGGCGGCCACCGCGTCGCGGAATCCCTCCGAGGTCGGTACGTGGTGGCGCAGCGGCCCCGCCCCGGCTTCCTGATCGCCGGTCAGCGACCGTACGAACACGTCCTGGAGCTCGTCGCGCCGGTCGAAGACGATCACCGGGGCCTCCCGAAGCCCCTGTTCGAGGCCCCCGGCCAGGTACCGGGCCGCGAACCCGGGGCTCGCCACCGGCAGGTACCGCGCCAGCCCCAGCCCGCGTACGGTGCAGCCCGCCACCGGGTCCGGCGAGGAGGTGACCGCCGCCATCACCTGGCCCTCCCGCAGCAGGGCCGTCGTATGCCCCTCGTCCTCCCGGTGCAGTTCGAAGAAGACCGGCGGATCCTGCGGCACCCGCGTGAGCGCCGGCAGGAACCAGGTGGCGAGGGAGTCCGCGTTGACGGCGATCGGCAGCCGCACCGGGCCGCCCGACCCCTGCGCCATGCCGAGCTCGGCGCGCGCGTCCCGTTCCAGCCGGGCCAGCTGCCGGGCGAACCGGACCACCACCTGCCCGGACTCGGTCGCCCGTACCGGCTTCGTGCGCATCAGCAGCACCCGCCCGGTCCGCTGCTCCAGCGCCTTGACCCGCTGGCTCACGGCGGACGGGGTCACGTGCAGGGCCGCGGCCGCCGCGTCGAAGGTGCCCTCGTCGACCACGGCGAGCAGGGTCCGTACCTGATCCAGGGGTAGCTCGTCCATCACGAGCGCTAAGGGTACGTAAAAATCTTTAGCTGTACTGAAACCACGCCGCTGCCTACGGTCGACGACATGACACACGGCATCATCGCGGCGGCGCTCGCCGGCTTCGGCACCGGACTCTCCCTCATCGTCGCCATCGGCGCGCAGAACGCCTTCGTCCTGCGGCAGGGGGTGCGCCGGCACGCCGTCCTCGCCGTGGTCGCGATCTGCGCCGTCTCCGACGCGCTCCTCATCGCCCTCGGCGTCGCCGGGGTCGGCGCTTTCGTCACCGCCTGGCCGGCCGCGCTGACCGCGGTCGCCATCGCCGGCGGCACCTTCCTGATCGCTTACGGATTCCTCGCCGCCCGCCGGGTGCTGCGGCCCACCCCCGGCGCGGCCCTGGGCACCGAGGGGGCCACCGCCGGGTCCCGCCGCCGGGCCGTGCTGACCTGTCTGGCCATGACCTGGCTCAACCCGCACGTCTACTTGGACACCGTCCTGCTGCTCGGGTCCCTCGCCGCCGACCGCGGTGACCTGCGGTGGGCCTTCGGCATCGGGGCCGGGCTGGCCAGCCTGATCTGGTTCGGCACCCTCGGCTACGGCGCCCGGCTGCTGAGCGGCCTGCTGGCGCGCCCCTCGGCCTGGCGGGTGCTGGACGGGCTCGTCGCGGCGACCATGGTCACGATGGGCGGGATGCTCCTGGCCCGGGCCTGACCCGGCGAGCGCGGCGGGCCCGGGCGGGGTGCGGATCCGCCCCGTACGGTGGCACGACCAGACCCTGGGAGTCCGCGTTGCCCGACCGCCCGTCCGACCGCCCGTCCGACCGCCCGTCCGAGCGCCCGTCCGACCGCCTGCCCGCCCCGCAGTACGGCCGGCAGCCCGACGGGCCCTCCGGCGCCCCGTCGCCCGACGAGGTGCGCCTGTACTACGCCGCCCGGCCGTCCCCGCTCGTCGCCGCCACCGCGATCGTGCTGGACTCCGCCGGACGGGTCCTCGTACTGGCGCCCGCGCACCGGGCGGAGGCCGAACTTCCGGGCGGCACCGTCGAGGACACCGAAACCCCGGAGGAGGCGCTGACCCGGCAGCTGGAGACGGAACTGGGCCTGTCCGTACCGGTCGGCCGGCTGCTCGCCGTGGACGCGCGGCGCCCCGGCTCCCTCGGCCGCTCCCTCATCGCCCACGTCCACCTGGTCGGGCCGCTGTCGCCGAAGCGGGCCGGCGCGCTCTCCCTCCCGCACGGCGAGAGCTCCGCGGCCCGCTGGCTCACGCCGGAGGAGGCGTACGCGGTGCTGCCCGCCCGGCTCGCGCCCCGGCTGCGCGCCGCTCTGGCCGCCCTGTACGCCGGCTCTCTCGCGCACCTCGTCGACGGCGTGCCGCAGCCCGGGTCCCCGGCCGGTCTGGACCCGGAGCGGCGTACGGCCCTGGAACACGAGGGATCCTTCGACGCCGCGAGCCACCGGGCGTCCCGTCCCAAGGCGATCACCGCGGCCAGCGTGCTGTTCACCGACTCCGCGGGCCGGATCCTGCTGGTGGAGCCCGCGTACGGAAAGTCCGGGCGCTGGAACCTGCCGGGCGGCGGGATCGACAGCGACCTGGGCGAGACCCCGCGCGCCGCCGCCCGCCGGGAGGTGCGGGAGGAACTCGGACTCGACCTCGCACCGGGCCGGCTGCTCGGTGTCAACTGGGCCCACAAGCCCGGCTATCCCGCCCGCATCCGGTTCCTCTACGACGGCGGCGTACTGGACGCCGCCGCCCTCGCCCGGATCCGGCTCGCCCCCTTCGAGCTGCTGCGCTGGCGGACCGTGCCCGCCGGGGAGCTGCGCGGCCTGGTCAAACCCTCCCTGCGCCGCCAGATCGAGGCCTGCCTGCGCGCCCGCGGTGCGGGCACGGGCCCGCTGGAACTCCACGCCGGCCGCCCGGCCGACGCCCCGCGCAAGAAGAAGGGGAAACGGTAGGGGAAACGCACGCCGCACTGGTCCATCCGGACGGCGTCGTGGCGTGGCGCGCGGGCGACGGGGCCGTCTCACGCATCGTCGAAGCAGACAGTCCACGCACACGCGTACGCCCTCTCGCCAGCGAGAACGCGCGGAACCCATGGGGAGCCACACCATGTCCGCAGAGCCGACCCGTCCCGGTACCAGCACCACGTCCGCCGCCCCCGACACCGCGGCCCCGCCCGATCCGCGCCGGTGGTGGATCCTCGCCATCATCGGACTCGCCCAGCTCATGGTCGTCCTCGACGCCACCATCGTGAACATCGCCCTGCCCTCCGCCCAGGCCGACCTCGGGTTCTCCGACGACCAGCGGCAGTGGGTGGTGACCGCGTACGCGATCACCTTCGGCAGTCTGCTCCTGCTCGGCGGGAGGCTGGCCGACCTGTTCGGGCGGCGGCGGGCCTTCCTCATCGGCCAGATCGGCTTCGCCGCTGCCTCGGCGCTCGGCGGCGCCGCGGCCGGCTTCGGCGTCCTCGTCACGGCCCGCGCCCTCCAGGGCGTGTTCGCGGCGCTGCTGGCTCCGGCGGCGCTCTCGCTGCTGACCACCACGTTCTCCGCCCCCGCGGAACGCGCCAAGGCCTTCGGCGTGTTCGGGGCGCTCGCCGCGTCCGGGGGCGCCGTGGGGCTGCTGCTGGGCGGATTCCTCACCGAGCACCTCAGCTGGCGCTCGACCATGTACGTGAACCTGCTCTTCGCCACCTTCGCCGTCATCGGCGGTGTGCTGCTGCTCCAGCGTTCCGCGCCGACCACCCCTCCCCGGCTGGACCTGCCGGGTACGGTACTGGCGTCGTCCGGCCTGTTCTGCCTGGTCTACGGCCTCGCCAAGTCCGGCCCCCACGGCTGGCAGCCGCTGCAGGTCCTGGGCTGCCTCGCCGCCGGCGCCGTCCTGCTCGCCGCGTTCGTCTGGTGGCAGCGCCGGAGCGCCCACCCGCTGCTGCCGTTGCGGATCGTGCTCGACCGGGTCCGGGGCACGGCGCTGATGTCCGTGTTCATCACCGGGGTCGGCATGTTCGGGGTGTTCCTGTTCCTCACGTACTACTTTCAGCACGCCCGCGGATACAGCCCGGCCCAGACCGGCCTGGCCTTCATGCCGATGTCGGGCTGCACCATGATCGGCGCGATCGGCAGCAACACGGGGCTGCTGGGCAGGATCGGCGGGCGCCCGCGCATCGTGGCCGGCATGGTGCTGTCGGCGTGCGGCATGGCCTGGCTGGCGAACGTGACGGCGACCGGCCCGTACGTCCTCGACGTGCTGCCGGGCCAGGTGGCCACGGGGTTGGGCATGGGCCTGATCACGGCGGCCGCCATGAACCTCGGCACGGCCGGCATCGACCCGCGGGACGCGGGGGTCGGCTCCGCGACGGTCAACGCCATGCGGCAGACCGGCGGCTCCGTCGGCACGGCGCTCATGAGCGCCCTGGGCGCGGGAGCCGTCTCCCGCTCCCTGGCGGGCCGGCAGCCCACGCCGGAACTGCTGGCGCGGGCTGCCCTGGAGGGTTACCACACGGTCTTCACGGCATCGGCGGTGCTCTTCGCCGCCGGCGCGGTGCTGACCCTGTTCCTGCTTCCCGGCGGCCTGTCCATGGAGCGCACGCACGGCGCGCCCGGAGGCCGCCGCCCGTCAGCGCGGTGAGTGGCCGGCCGGGGACGCGGGGGCCGCCGGCTTGGCGGGGGCCGCGGGAGCGGCCGGCGAGGCGGGGGCCGACGGGGTCGCCGGGCCCGCTTCGCTGGACGGGCAGTTGGACAGCGTGCTGCGGACCCGGTCGCCCGTCGAGAAGTGCTTCACCCGGCAGGAGTTGGTCCCGATCCCGCCGTCGACCTGGCCGTAGCCCGGTCCGATGGTCAGAACGGTGTCGTTCAGGCCCCGGACCGTGTCGTTGCCGGGACCGCCCTGGACGATGCCCGCGGATTCCGCGCCCACCGACTTGGGCTCGATGACGTCGTTCTCGCTGCCGCCGAGGACCCGGCCGCCGAGGTCGACGTTGCCGGTGCGGATCAGGTCGCTGCCGTCGTTGCCGAAGACCTGGCCGCCGCCGCGCTCGTACTCGCCCGGCTGGCCCATGACGCTGCCCGTGGTGATCTTGTCGTCGCCGTGGTCGCCGTAGACGCTGGCCCCGTGGTCGGCCGTCCCCACGACGAGCGCGGTGATGATGGTGTCGTTGCCGAGGCCGCCGCGCACCGACGCGTTGCCGTTCTTCGGGGCGAGGTTGTTGACCTGGAGCGTGTCGTCGCCCTCGCCGCCGAGCACCTGGGAGTCGATCAGCATGCCCTTGACGCGGATGTTGTCGTTGCCGCCGCCGCCGTCGATGATGACGTTCTCGACGTCGTTCTCGCACAGGATCGTGTCGGCGCCCGCCGTGCCTCTGACCACCGTCAGACCGGACCTCACCTCGACACCGTTGAGGTAGCACCAGTAGGACGGCAGGGAGTGGGCGGCCTGTGCCGGGGCCGCGGCGATCGAGGCACTGGCGGCGATCACCGTCGCCAGGACGTACGTGGCGGTGCGAAGTTTGCGGCGCGTGCGCAGCATGAAGTCTCCCGAGAATGGTGTGCGTGTGGGTGAAGGGTGTCGCGGTGGTGGTCAGGACAGCTCGTGGCGCAGCGGCGTGAGCTGTTCGATGTCGTAGCGCTTCCGGAGTGCGTGGACCGCGGCAGGGTCCGGGGTGGCGCTCGTGTCGAGCAGTTCGAGGAGCTCCTCGAAGTACCGCTCGTGGTCGGGCGGCGGGGAGGCCTGGAAGAACATCCGGGCCGGTTCGCCGGTGGGGTTGGCGAAGGCGTGCGGACAACCGGGCGGAACCACGATGACGGTTCCGGGCGTGGCACGGACGACCTGGCGTCCGTCGAGCGACTCCCAGTGTCGCCAGTCGTCCCCGGAACGGACGCGCGGCTCGAAGGCCATGACGTCGAGTTCACCCTCCAGGACGTAGAACAGCTCCTCGCTCCGGGTGTGCAGGTGCGCCCCGACGTCGAACCCGGGCGGTACGACGACCTCGAAGCTGGAGGCCACCGCGGAGTGCTCCCCGGTGACCTTGAACGTGACCTGCTGGGCCTCGGTGTGCAGCGTGCGGCCGTGACCCGGTGGCACGAGCAGCCCGTCGCGGGCGATGTGCGCGGTCATGACCAGGTCACGGGCAGACCTTCGGGCCCGCGGATGAGGGCCCCGGGCCGCCAGCGCAGCTCGCCGACGGGGACGCCGAAGCGCACGTCGGGGAAGCGGTCGAGCAGGGCGTCCACCATCAGCTCGGATTCGAGGCGGGCCAGCATGTTCCCGGGACAGAAGTGCGGTCCGTACCCGAAGGAGACGTGCGGGTTGGGGCTGCGCTCCAGGTGCAGCTCCTCAGGGTCGGGGAAGACCTCCGGGTCGCGGTTGGCCGCGAGGTACGAGACGTAGATCGCCTCGCCCGCCCGGATGAGCTGGCCCGCCACGGTGACGTCCTCCAGGGCGATCCGCGAGAGCCCGACCGCGTTGCGGTGCGGGATGTAGCGGAGCAGCTCGTTGATGGCCGAGGGCCGCAGGCCGGGCTCGCTGCGCATCCGGTCCATCAGGTCCGGCCGGGTGAGCAGGATGTAGACCATGTTGCCCACGTTGTTGGTGACGGCCTCGCCCCCGATCTGGATGAGCAGGGCGATGCCGGTCGCCTCCTCCGCGGTGACCTCGCCGGCCTCGACGGCCTTGACGAGGAGCCCGATGACGCTGTCGCCGCCGGCCACTTCCCCGGTGCGCATGCGCCCGCCCAGGTAGGCGCACATGTCGTTCTTCGCCTGCTCGCTGCGTTCGGCGCCCTGGGCCGAGGAGAGGATCAGCGTGGTCCATTCGTGGACCATGGGCCGGTCTTCCTCCGGGACGCCCATCAGCTCGCACACGACGGCGAGCGGGAAGGGCGCCAGCAGGCGCTCGGTCAGGTCCGCGGGCGGGCCGTCGCGCAGGATCCCGTCGACGAGGGCGTCGAGCATCTCCTTCGCGCGGGTGCGCAGGCGCTCCACCCCGGGGGTGGTGAAGGCCGCGGCGACGGTGCGCCGCAGCCGGGTGTGGTCGGGCGGGTCCTCGAACCCGACCGCACCCGGCGCGGGGATGAAATGCGGGGCCAAACGGGTGACATCGTGTTCCGCGACCAGCTTGCGGCTGAACCGGGGATCGTTGGCCACCATGCGCACGTCGTCGTACCGGCAGACGAGCCAGGCCCACCCGCTTCCGTTGGGCATGCGGATCCGGGTGATCGGACCCGCCCGCATCAGCTCGGCGAGGACGGGGTCGAAGTCGACCCCGTCCAGTGCCGGGGTGGGCCAGTGCGTGATGGGTGGCCTTGCGGTTGCGGGGCCGTCCTTCAGCATTCTTCGGATTCCTCCCTCACCCGGTCCCTCGATCCGAGGTCCAGCTGCCCAGTGAGATCTCTGCGGTGATGCCCGGGCCGAAACCGGCCAGCAGGCCCCGCGCGGCGTCAGCGGTGCCGTTCTCGTCGAACAGTCGGCGCAGTGCGTCCAGGACGACGGCGCTGGCGATGTTGCCGTACTCGGTCAGTGTGGCCCGACTGAAGCGGAATGCCTCGGGTGCCACACCGAGGTACTTGCTGAGGTCGTCCAGGATGCGCGGCCCACCTGCGTGGATGATGTAGAAATCCAGCGCTGCGGCGTCCCACCCATGGAGCTTGGCCAGGTCCTTGAGGGACGGCGCGAGCGGTTCCATGGTCCCCGGGACCCGCCGGTCGAGCTTGAAGTGGAACCCGGTGGACTTGACGTCGTACATGATCCAGTCCTCCGTCTGGGGGATGATGTACGAGCTGTTGCGGTGCAGTTCCATGCCGGTTCCGCCCCGGCCGCGGACGACGGCCGCGCCCACTCCGTCGCCGAAGAGGCCGTTGGAGAGCAGGTTGCCGACCTCCAGGTCGCTGGGCTGGTAGCAGAGCGAGCAGAACTCGCAGGACACGATCAGCGCGTTCGCCTCGGGGTAGGCGGTGCAGAAGTCGTGGGCCCGGTTGACCGCCGCGCCGCCCGCCGCACAGCCCAGCTGGGCGATGGGGAGCTGTTTGGTGTCCGTCCGGAAGCCCATCGCGTTGATCATCCACGCGGTCAGCGAGGGCATCATGAAGCCCGTGCACGACACGTAGATGATCATGTCGATGTCCTGGGCACGCAGCTGCGCGTCCTCCAGCGCCTGCCGCACCACCGCGGGGACCCGCGCCTTGGCCTCGGTCTCGTACACGGCGTTGCGCGATTCGAAACCGGGGTGCTTGAGGGTCTCCTCGATGGGGCGCACGATGTGCCGCTTCGCGACGCCGGTGTTGCGGATCAGGCGCAGCGCCAGGTCGAGCTGCGGATGGTCCGCGTGCACGGACCGGCACAGATCGAGGGTCTGCTCCATCGTGATCACGTGCTCGGGCACGCACACCGTTGGCCTGCACAGAGTCGCCATGGGTGGCTCTCCTTTCGTGTCTGACACAGCCTCATCGACCTGCGCCGGAAGCGCGCGCGGGACTACGGCGTTGGTGACATGAGCCAATCCGGTGACGCTGCGCCGTGGAGGCAGCGGAGCGAGTGACGAGAGGGAAGGGATGGCTGTGCCGATTTCCCGCGGAATCGCGCCTTGGGGGGTGCCATCCACGCAGGGAGATGAACCATGACGTCAGACCCGCAAACCGCCCTCAGGCCGGACCCGGAGATGGACCCGGAGAAGGCCCCGGAGCTGGACCCGGCCTCGGGCGAACCGGTGCACTGCTGGAACCTGGACGACTTCGAGGCGCTGGACTTCGACCCGTTCCTGCACGACCGCCTGCGGGACAAACGGGCCACGCGGATCCGGCTGCCGTTCGGCCAGGGAACCGCCTGGCTGATGGCGCGCTACGCCGATGTGAAGGCGGCGACCACCGACCCGCGCTTCAGCCGGTCGGAACTGGTGGGCCGCACGATCACCGCCTCCTCCCCGCACGCGATCGCCTCGCAGCAGGCGTCGATGAACTACGCCGATCCGCCGCGCCTGAACGACATGCGCCGCGTGGTCGCCCGGGCGTTCACCGGCAAGAGCATGCAGAGGCTGCGGCCGACCGTGCAGCAGACGGCCGACGGCCTGCTGGACGAGATGGAGCGGCACGGCTCTCCGGCGGACCTCGTCGAGCACCTGCACGGCCCGTTCCCGCTCGCGGCCGTCGCCGACCTGCTGGGAATGCCGCAGGACATGCGCAAGGACATGACCTCCTGGGCGAACGTGATCATGACCCCGGGCCCGGCCCCCGACAAGAGCACCGACGCCCTGAAGACGGTGCGCGAATGCGTGGTCGCCCTGCTCGCCATGCGGCGGGAGAAGCAGAGCGACGACCTCGCCGGGGTCCTCGCCGGGGCGGCAGACGCCGGTGAGATCACCGAGCCGGAGGCGGTCTCCATCGCCACCGCGATCCTCGTGAGCGGTGCGCACGCCGTCCGCAACAACAGCGCGAACATGGTGTACGCCCTGCTCACCCATCCGGAGCACCACGAACGGCTGCGCAGGGAGCCGGAAATGATCCCCCAGGCCGTCGACGAGCTGCTGCGGTTCATCCCGCACCGCAGCGGGGTCGGTCTGCCGCGGATCGCCACGCGGGACGTGGACATCGCCGGCGTCACGATCAAGGCCGGGGACACGGTGTACTCCTCGTACCTCGCGGCCAACCGCGATCCCGAGGTCTTCCCGAACCCGGACGCGCTGGACTTCGACCGCGGGCCCATCGCCCATATGGCCTTCGGGAACGGGCCGCACCACTGCGTCGGCTCGATGCTGGCCCGTATGGAGTCCGAGATCATCATCACCACGCTGATCGAACGCTATCCGCGCCTGGCCCTGGCCGTGCCGCCCGAGCAGCTCGAATGGCAGGCCGGGGCGCTGATCCGGGGGCCCAAGACCCTGCCGGTGACCTGGTGATACGCCGGCACCGGATCAGGGTGGTCCGGGGCACCCCGGACCACATAGAACTGGCGGCCCTCACGGCCGCCCTGCTCATGCTGGCGCGCACGGCCGCCGTGCCGTGCGCGCCCCGCTCCACCCGGCGCCACCGGGCCCACTGGGACCGGAACATGAGGTCGGTGGTGCACTGTCCCGCCCACTCCTGGCGGGCGCGCCCGCCCGCCGGGTTCGTCTAGGAACCGTCGAGCGAACGGCCCGTGGGCGTCAGGCGCGGCCCGGCTGCGTGGCGGCCGGGCCCGTCGGGGCCGCCGAGGGGCCCGGGGCCGCCGGGGACTGCGAGGGCTGCGGATCGCAGGTGACCTCGTCGCGCGGGGTGTAGTGCGTCTTGTACGTCTCCCGCTTGACTTCCTGCCCGCCCTGGACGAAGACCCGGTCGACGGCCACGTCGAAGCCCTCCAGCGGGGTCTGCACCTCGCAGGTCGGACCGGAGCCCGTGCGCTTGGCCGGCGGGGTGGTGTTCGTCCGCGGGCCCTGGGTCGCGCGTATCTCCTCGTACTTCTTCGTGCCGAGCAGGCTGATGGTCACCGAGGTGTCGGTGGACTCGGCCTTCACGTAGATCGCGTGGCCGGAGTCGTTCTTCCAGCGCAGGTCGAGGGTCCCCCAGGCGACGGTGGCCTCGCGGCCCTCGGGATAGCGCTCGATGTAGAACGAGTGGGCCCCGTGCTCCAGCGGGTGGACGCCCGCGAAGAACATGGCGTTGTACATGGTCGTCGCGACCGCCGAGACACCGCCGCCGGGGGACTTCACGAACTGGCCGTCGTTGATCATGATGCCGTCGACGAAGCCGTTCTCCTTGGTCCGCTCGCCGACCGTCTTGTTGAAGCTCCAGGTCTCGCCCGGCAGCACGACGGAGCCGTTGATCAGCTCGACGGCCCGCCCGATGTTGGTGGTGCGGTACGGCGCGGCCGGGAACTTGACCGTGAAGGAGGACATCTGCTCCTTGATGCCGAGGCCCTGTGCGTTCTCGGCCGTCAGGCGCGGGTGGACCGTCGTCACGGCGACCTCGCCCGTACGGGCGGCGCCGGTGCGCGTCAGCAGCGGGACGACGGCGTCGGCGAAGGCCTTCTCGGTGACCTGCACCCCGGATCGCCCGTCCTGGGCGACGACCGCGCGGCCGGCGGAGTCCACGCCGAAGGTGGCCCCGCGGGAGGGGCTGGTGGCCGCCGCGACCTGCCGGGCGACCGCGGGCTCGGCCAGCAGCCCCTTCGCGTCGAGCTTGGGGACCAGCCGGCCCTGCGCGTCGGGCTCGACCGACAGGTGCTTGCCGAGCACGGCGGGGGTGAGGGTGACCGTCTTTTTGGCCACCTTGAGCGTGACCGGGCCGGACATCGCGGGCTGGGCGAACTCCTTCAGGGCCCGCGCGGTCTCCTGCTCCCCCACGGCCGGCGGCTTCTGGTCCACGGGGAGGGCGACCGGCCCGGCCTGCGGGCGCAGGTAGGCGGCGCGTACGGTGTCGGCCGCCTGGCCGGCCCGTACGGCGACACCGGTGACGGGGGCGGTGGCCCGGGCCGTGCCTCCCTCGAACGTGATGTCGCCGTCTCGGGCCTCCCGGCCGGCGGCGGTGATCCGGTCGACCTCGGCGGTGCTCGTGGGGCCGTCCGTACGGACCACGGGCTCCACGTCCCGGTTCTCGGCCGGGGTGAGCAGGCGGCCGATCACGGTGAAGGGGTCGGCTCCGCCCTGCGCGGCGCGCTCGACGGTGGCGGCGGTGTCCAGCGACAGCCCGAAGGCGGCGGGGGCGGCCTTCTCGGCGCGGTCGCCGATCCGCAGCTCGATCGGGGCGGCCGCGGCGGGGCCGAGCGCGCGGTCCAGCGCGGTCCTGGCCTCCGTACGGCTCAGGCCGCCGATGTCGACGCCCCGTACGTGGGTGCCGTCGGCGATGGCGTCTCCCGCCACGGCCAGACCGGTGAGGTAGAGGCCGCCGAAGCCGAGCACGGCGGCCCCGCCGACGAGGGGCAGGGCTGTCCGCCGGTTGATCGTCGGGCGGTGTACACGTCGCATGTCTCTCGTCTCTCCCGGTGCCGGTGGCGCTGGTGGGTCGGTGTGGACCGGAACCCAGCATTCACCAATTCGGACCAAACGGGTCGAAAATGTGCCAGTTCTCACGAGGCGGGACCGGCTGGGGCGCTGCCGGAATGGTCGGCCGAAAGCAAGGCCACTTGGTTCGGATTGGCCCTGTTGGGCCGTTCGGGGGATGCCACACGGTAAGACCTGTCGGTCTTTGGCTCCCCCGAAAGGCTCCACCGATGTCCCTCGCCCCCGTCCGCCCCGCACGGCGTCTGCCCCGTCGGCTCCTGCAGCTCTACGCCGGGCTCGCGCTGTACGGCGCGAGCTCGGCGTTCCTGGTCCGCGCGGGGCTCGGCCTGGACCCGTGGGACGTCTTCCACCAGGGGCTCGCCGAGCGCACCGGGTGGAGCATCGGCACGGTCTCGGTGGCCGTCGGGGCGCTGGTCCTGCTGCTGTGGGTGCCGATGCGGCAGCGGCCCGGGCTCGGGACCGTCTCCAACGTGTTCGCCGTCGGCCTGACCATGGACGCCACCCTCACGGTGCTGCCGGACGTGCACGGCACGGTCGCGCAGGCCGCCCTGCTGACCGCGGGCATCGTCCTCAACGGGGTCGCGACCGGCCTCTACATCGCCGCGTGCTTCGGGCCCGGCCCGCGCGACGGCCTCATGACCGGGCTGCACCGGCGGACCGGGCGCTCGCTGCGGCTGGTCCGTACCGGGATCGAGCTCACGGTCCTGGTGGCCGGGGTCCTGCTGGGCGGTACGGCCGGCGTGGGCACGGTGGCGTACGCACTGGCCATCGGCCCGCTCTCCCAGCTCTTCCTCCGCGTCTTCGCCCTCCCGGCCGCGTCCGGGTCGCCGTCGCCGGCCGTGGCCGGGAGCGCGTCGCTCGCCGTGGCCGGGAGCGCGCCGGGCCCCGCGGTCCAGACGGACCACACGGCCGACACGCAGAGCCCGGCCGCGGCGCCGGCCGCGACCCGAGGCTGACGGTCTCCGCCGGGCCCGGGCTCACCCGACCTGGCGGCGGACCAGTGCGTGGAACGGGCCCGTCGGATCGGCGAGCAGCTCGGCGGGCGGACCCTGCTGGGCGATCCGGCCGTCCGCCATGACGATCACCCGGTCGGCGTCCATGACGGTGGACAGCCGGTGGGCGATCACGATGCGGGTGGCGCGCAGGGCGCGGGTGGATTCGATGACCACCCGCTGGGCCTCGTTGTCCAGCGCGCTGGTGGCCTCGTCCAGGAACAGGATGCGCGGCTTGCCGATGAGGGCCTGGGCGATCATCAGCCGCTGGCGCTGGCCGCCCGAGACGGTGCCGCCGCCGTCGGACAACACGGTGTGCAGGCCCATCGGCATGGCCTTGATGTCCTCGGCGAGGCCCGCCAGCGCGGCGGCCTCCGCCGCCTCTTCGAGGGAGTAGGTCCCGGAGCCGCGGATGCAGTCGAGGATCGAGCCGGAGAACGGCTGCGCGTTCTGGAGGACGACACCGCACTGGCGGCGTACGGCCGCCTGGTCGAGCGCGGCCAGGTCCTGGCCGTCGTACCGCACGCTGCCGGAGACCGGCCGGTCGAAGCCGATGAGCATGCGCAGCAGGGTCGACTTGCCGCAGCCGCTGGCCCCGACGACCGCGACGAACTCCCCCGGCCGCACCTCGAACGACACGTCGTCCAGGACGAGCGGGCCGTCGTCGGCGTACCGGTACGAGAGGTTCTGCACCTCGACGGCGCCGCTGAGCTCGCCCGGCCGGACGCCGCCGGAACGTACCTCAGGGGCCGCCTGGAGGAGCGGCTTGACCTGCTCGAACATCGGCTGGACGGCGGCCGCCGAGAGCAGGGCGCCGGTCAGCTGGGTGGCGGAGGACAGCATCATCGTCACGGCGGTGCTGAAGGTGAGGAACTCGGCCGCGGACATGCTGCCGCGGGCCGGTCCGGCCAGCAGCATGAACATCACGAGCGTGCAGAGCGGCAGGTAGACCGCGTTGAGGACGGTGAGGACGTTCTTGATCCGGCCGATGCGCTGGTGCAGCTCGCGGGTACGGGCGAACTCCCGTGCCCAGGCGGCGTACGCGAAGCTCTCGGCCGCGGCCACGCGCAGCTTGGGCAGTCCGCGCAGCGTCTGGAACGCCTGGTTGTCGAGCTTGTTGCCGAGCCGGATCAGCTGCCGCTGGTAGCGGAGCTGCCAGAGCCCCAGGCCCAGGAAGACGACGGCCACCCCGAGCAGCATGGCGAGCGCCGCCAGCGCCAGGGGCACGCTGTAGACGAGCAGCAGCACGAGGTTCATCGCGCCGACGGTGCCCGCTTGCAGCGACACCGGGACGATGCCGGACAGCACGCTGCGGATGGAGCTGATGCCCATGGCCGCGGCGGCGAGTTCCCCGGTGGAGCGGCCGGCGAAGAACGTCACCGGCAGGCGCAGCAGCCGGTCCCAGACGGCCGGTTGCAAGGTGGCCTCGATCCGGCCCTCCATCCGCAGGACGGAGACGTTCTGGAACAGCATGAGGGCGGCCGAGACCACGCTGGTCGCGATGAGCGCCAGCGCGGTCTGCACGATGAGGCTGTCCTCGGCGTGCGGTACGTACGTGCCGAGCACCCGGCCGGTGGCCACGGGGACGAACGCGCCGAGACCGACGGCTCCGAGCCCGCCCAGCACCAGGCTGCGCAGGTCCTGGCCGCTGCCGCGCACGCTGAAGCGCATCAGGTGCAGCAGGCCCGGCTTCCGGTCGGGCAGCGGGCGGTAGAACATCACGGCGTGCGGTGCGAAGACGGCCGCGTTGGCCTGGCGGACGCGCTCGCGGGCGCCGGTGGCCGGGTCGACGGCCTCGTACCGGCCGCGCCGCCAGAGCAGTGCGACGGGCGTGCCGTCGTCGGCGCGCCGGCCGACCAGCGGGCCGCCGTACTCCCGCCACCAGCGGCCGGCGAGCTTGACGGGGCGGGTGCGGATGCGGGAGGCGAGGGCGATGCGTTCGATCGGGTCCGTCCGCACGGAGGCGGCGGGGGCGGATGCGGTGGCTGCGTCCGCGCCCGTGGGCTCGGTGAGGGCGATGCCGGCCGCGGTGGCCACCAGACGGCACGCGGCGAAGGTCGCGTCGTCGCCGGCGGCGCCGCGGGAGCCCCGGCGGGGGCTGCCGATGGAGGCGAGCAGGGCGCGGTCCGCCTGGGTACGGGCGGCCTCTCCGGCCTCGATGCCGGCCGCGGTGCGGTCCGCGTGGGCGCGCTCGTCCTGCTCGATGCGGCGGTCCAGGGCGGAGAGCAGCCGGTACTGCTGGTCGACCATGCCCTGCCACACGGCTTCGTCGACGAGGAGCGTGCCGGCCGTACCCGCGCCCTCGTTCGACCAGTACGAGTCGTACGACTCGTACACGGCGCTGTACTGCACGCTCCCCGGCGGGATCTGCATCCACAGGATGTCCTCGTCGGCCCCGCCGCTGCCGGCGGTGTCGGCGCCGCCCTCCAGCGGCGCCTGGTACAGCACGCGCAGACCGCGGCCGATGCCGCGGGCGAAGGCGTCCTCCAGGGGGCTGGGCGCCGCCTGCCAGGGGTCGCCGTACGCGCCGTACGCGCCGTACTCACCCTGCCCGCCGTATTCGCCGTGCCCGCCGTACGCGCCGTATGCGCCGTGCCCGTCCCAGGCGGCTCCGCCGGACGCGGGCCGGTACAGCTCGCGCAGCTCGATGCGGCGCAGCACGCAGCCTTGCAGCGGGCGCCCGGTCAGCGTGTGCGCGGGGCCCTCGACCGGGCCGAGGAGCAGCGCGCCCGACTCCAGCCGGCCGAGGAAATGCCAGTGGCCCGCCTGCGCGGCGTCGACGGCGAACAGGTCCAGCTCGCCCTGGACGACGAGCCACAGGACGAGCGGCCCCTCCAGGGACAGGCTGCGCAGGCCCGTGCAGTCGACGGCCGAGCCCAGTCCGCCGAGGGCCGCGACGACGGGATCCGATACGGGGTGGGGCTGGTGGGCCTGTCGCGGGGTCGCCACGTCAGTGCTCCTTGACCAGTGCGGCGTACGCGCCCCGCGCGGCGAGCAGTTGCTCGTGGCGGCCGCGCTCCACGACCGTGCCCCGGTCGAGCACGACGATCTCGTCGCTGTCGCGGACGGTGCTCAGCCGGTGGGCGATCACCACGCAGGCGCAGCCGCGGCGCCGCAGGTTGTCGATGACGATCCGCTCGGTCGCCGCGTCGAGGGCGCTGGTCACCTCGTCCAGGATCATGACGCTGGGGCGCCGCACCAGGGCGCGGGCGATCTCCAGGCGCTGGCGCTGGCCGCCGGAGAAATTGCGTCCGTCCTGCTCGACGCGGCCGTGGATGCCGCCGGCCCGGCGCGCCACCACCTCGTACACGGCGGCGTCCTGGAGGGCGGCGACGACGGCCTCGTCCGGGATGGAGGGGTCCCACAGCGCGACGTTGTCGCGGACGGTGCCCTCGAAGAGGAAGACGTCCTGGTCCACGAAGGAGACGGAGGCGGCCAGGGCGCCGCGCGGGATGTCCTCCAGGCGCATCCCGTCGATGCGGATGGCGCCCTCCCACGGGGTGTAGAGGCCGGAAATCAGCCGGGAGACGGTGGACTTGCCGCTCCCGGAGCCGCCGACGAGCGCGATCTGCTGCCCCGGGCCGACCGCGAGCGAGACGTCCTTCAGCAGCGGGGCGTCCAGCGGGCTGTAGCCGAAGGTGATGCCGTCCAGCACCAGATGGCCCTTGAGGCGGCGGGCGGCGGCAGGGCTCTCGCCGCGCGCGTGCCGCACGTACAGCGGGTCGACGGGGAAGTCCTCGACGTCCTTGAGGCGGGCGGCGTCGGCGGCGAAGTCCTGGATCCGTCCGGCCACGCCGCCCAGGCGGGTGATCGGTGCGGTGAAGCTGGTCACGAGGGCCTGGAAGGCGACCAGCAGGCCGACCGTGAGGTGCCCCTCCACCGCCCGCAGGCCGCCGATCATCAGGATCAGTGCGCTGTTGAGCGCGGCGAGCGTGGGCGCGACGACGCCCAGCCAGGCGCTGGGGACGCCGAGCCGCTGCTGCACGTCGAGGGTGACGGCGTGCTGGCCGGCCCAGCGGCGGAAGAAGGCGTTCTCGCCGCCGGTGGCCTTCATCGTCTCGATGAGCTGGAGGCCGCTGTACGAGGTGTTGGTGAGCCGGGCGCTCTCGGCGCGCAGCTTCTGCGTCCCGGTGGCCCTCAGCCGCATGACGATCCGCAGGGCCACGAGGTTGAGCAGGGCGATGAGGACCCCGACGGCGGTGAGTTGCGGATCGTACGTCCACAGCAGGACCGCGTAGAGCACGACCACCACGGCGTCCACGCCCGCCGCGGCCAGGTCGCGCGCGAGGGTCTCGGCGACCGCGTCGTTGGACTGGAGGCGCTGGACGAGGTCGGCCGGGTTGCGCTGGGTGAAGAAGGCGACCGGGAGCCGGAGCAGGTGGCGCAGGAAGCGGGCGCTGCCGAGCGTGGAGGAGATGACGCGTCCGCGCAGCAGGTTGGCCTGCTGCAGCCAGGTGAGCACGGCCGTGAGCCCCAGGGCCGCCGCCATCGCCGCGAACAGCACGCCCAGCAGGGAGGTCTGCTCGCCGATGAGGAACATGTCGATGTACGTACGGCTCAGCGCGGGCACCGTCGCGCCGACGGCCACCAGCAGGAGGCTGGAGAGCACGGCGGCGAGCAGGGTGCCCGAGGTGCCGCGCAGCCGGGCCGGCATGGCGCTCATGACGCCTTGCCTGCGGCCGGTGCGGCGGAAGCGCGGGCCGGGTTCGAAGACGAGCGCGACACCGGTGAAGGCGGTGTCGAACTCCTCCATGGGGACGAACCGCCGCCCCTTGGCGGGGTCGTTGAGGTAGGCGCCGCGGCGGCCCAGGCGGCGGCCCGTGCCCTCGTAGACGACGTAGTGGTTGAACTCCCAGAAGAGGATGGCCGGCGGGCCGAGGCGGGCGAGCGCGGCCAGGTCCATCTGCATGCCCTTGGCGGTCAGCCCGTACCCGCGGGCGGCCTTGAGCAGGTTCCCGGCGCGGGAGCCGTCCCGCGAGACCCCGCAGGCGATGCGCAGCTCTTCGAGGGGTACGAAGCGGCCGTGGTGGCCGAGCACCATGGCCAGCGCCGCGGCCCCGCACTCCACCGCCTCCATCTGGAGCACGGTGGGCGTGCGTACGGGCCGCGGCGGGCGGCGCGGCCGGCCGCGGGAGGGGGCTCGGCGGGCCTGCGGCACGGTGGTCACGGGAGCAGCCAATCGACGGGGCGCTGTGCGGGGAGGTGGACGGCTCCGGTGACCGGCGTCGTGGAGTCGAGGGGGTACGGGGGCCCGCCGGCGGTGGACCACCGGTAGCCGGAGGGGGTCGCGGAGGAGCGTTCGAGCTGTACGAGCACCGCGACGGGATTTCCCTGGCGGGCGAACTGGGCGGCGAGGCGGGCGTCGCCGAGGAAACCGGCGATCTGCTCCTGCGTCTGGGGCGTGCGCCCGACTTCCTTGACGCGCCCGCGCAACACGCCGAAGCGCTGCCGGGGGGCGGACTGGACGTCCACGTCGACGGCGGCTCCGGCGCGGAGCTCCGCACCGCCGGCGCCGCCGGACACGTAGAGCACGGCGACGAGCGGGTCGTCCGCGCCGCCCGGGCGCTCCAGGACGGCAAGGTCCGCACCCGTCGTGACGACGGCACCGGTCTTCGCGGCCAGGCTCGTCACCCGTCCCCCGGCCACGACGCGCACGGTCCGGTCGCCCTGTTCGGTGGAGACCTGGAGCAGGGGCGTGCCGGGGGTGAGGGCCTGGCCCTCCTTGGCGAGCACGGCGGTGACCTGTCCGGAGTACGGGCTCTGGAGCAGATAACTGCCTTGGGCCCGCGTGAGGATGCCGGGGGCGCTCAGTTTGGAGGAAACGGATCCGGTGAATGCCCAGAAACCCGCCGCGGTCATGACGAGGGCGGTGACGGCGAGAACGAATCGCCCCTGCGGGCGCGCGAACCGTACGGGCAGATCGAGTTCTTCGGGCGATTGCAGCCTGGAGAGCGCCTTTTGACGGAACTGCACGACCAGCGACCTGTCCTTCGAATGCATTTCACGACACGGGCCCGCGCACGGCCACAGGTACGGGCACCTGCACGGGCCCGCGCACGCGCGCGGCCATGGGCGCCCGTGAACCCCGGAACGCGTACGTCCCGGGGTTCACGCGCCCTGATGTACCGGCTCGGCTCAGAGGCCGGCGACACCGGCGCGAACGCCGACGATGCCCTCGACCTGGCCGGGCAGGGCCTGTACGCCCTGGACCGTCTGGAGCGAGGTCACCGTGTTCAGGACGTGGAACACATCGCCGGTCACACCGCCGAGAAGCCCACCGGAGATGCTGACACCGCCGGAAACCGCGTCCAGTTCGTCGTCGGCGATCTCACGGGTCTCGATGTCGTTACGCATGATGTGCGCACCCTTCAGTCGTCTGATTGTTTCTCACATGGCGCGGCCGTTCCACGACTAGGTGGTTCCGACCGCTTCCGAGGCCAGATGTAAGCACGCGAACGAGCGGCCGGGCGAACTGTGTTGACGCCATCGGTCAAGCGATATGGCCATTCACCCGAGGGACTTTTCGATTGATTCCGCGGATCGCCACGGGTTCTCCACAAGATCGCGTAACAAAGAATGACGGCTTGAGACCCTGCCTGACCAAATCGCCGCAAAACCCCATATTCCTCCAGTCGCGCCGAGGAGGAATGTAACGGGAGGCATCCCCTCCACTTTCACCGAGTGAAGATTTGCGTCAGCGACACAACGTGACGGTCGGGAAACGCTCCGCACCGCAACCCGGGCGCCTGGCGCCTGGCGCCGGCGGCGCTTCAGCCGGCGTCCGCGTCCGCGAGCATCTCCTCGGACTGGCTCCACGGACGCCGGGCACCGGCCGGGTCGACGGCGCAGCGGGCAACGCCCTGCAACGGGGCGCCGCGGCGGTCGAGGACCTCGGCCTCGTTGCGGTCGGCGAAGTGGCGGCTGCCGGCCGAACCCGTCGTACGCCTCGCGGCCGCCCTGCGGGCCACGGCCCTCGGCACCACGCCCGATCCGTGATCAACGGCCAAGGGCGAACGGCCGCCGGCCGCCGTTCGCCCGCGCCCGAGCGGCGGGCAGATCGGGGTCAGTCGGTGTCGAGGCCGTCGACCAGCCGGTTCAGGAACCGGGCGAAGGTGGCGTCAGGGGTGAGGGGGCGTCCGGGAGTGGAGAGCGCTTCGGCGAGTTCCGGGTGGCGGCCGTCCGCGGCGACGGCGGCGAGGTAGCGGGCTTCGGCTGCGGCCCGGTCCGGGGACTGCGTCAGCGCGGCCTGCGCGCACTCGTGCGCGACGTGCCCGGCCACGAATGCCGTGAGCTGGGCGAAGACCTCCAGCTTCGCCGCGCCGTCCAGTCCGGCGGGCCGCAGGGCGGCGAGCGCGCGTTCCAGGAAGGCCAGGGTGTGGGGTCCGGGGGCGCGGCGGGTGGTCAGAGCGGCGGGCAGCCAGGGGTGCCGCAGCATGTGGGCGCGCTGGAGGTGGGCGATCGCCTTCAGGTCGGCGCGCCAGTCGCCGGTGAGCGGGTGCGCGGCCGGCAGTTCGGCGCTGACGTGGTCGACCATCAGGTTCAGCAGCGTCTCCTTGTCGGGGGCGTAGCTGTAGAGCGACATGACGCCGGCTCCGACCTGTGCGGCCACCTTCCGCATGGTGACCGCTTCGAGCCCCTCCGCGTCCGCCAGCGCGACGGCCGCCGCGGTGATCGCCTCTCGGCTGTAGGCGGGCTTGCGACCCCTGCGGGGCTGGTCAGAGCCCAGCCAGAGTTCCTGGGGATCGACGCCCGGGGCGCCGGCGCTTCCTTCGCGGGGCACGGCCACGCTCCTCTCCTCGATCGGCGGCCCTGTGCGGGGCCAGTCAAGCATGGTCTATTCTCGTACACTGTACGGAAATCAAGGAGGGGAACGATGACGTCACGCACGCACGGTCCTGTGTCGAGGCCGATCTGGGCACCGCCCGCCGGGAAACCGCCGCTGGCCGCACGGATGATGAGGGCGACCTGGCGCGGCCTCCCGGCCAAACTGCACGATGTCGGGTGGGAGCCCGGGCTGGTGGTGCCGGCCGCCGACGGCAGCCCGCTGATCACGGACCACTACTTCCCGCGCGCCGAGGGCGATTTCCCCACCCTCCTGGTGCGCTCGCCGTACGGCCGGGGCCTGCCGTGGTCCCCCATGTACGGCCTGCTCTTCGCCGAACAGGGCTTCCACGTGGTCCTGCAGAGCTGCCGCGGCACCGGCGGTTCGGGCGGCGCGTTCGACCTGTGGCGCAACGAGGCCGCCGACGGCCTGGCCACGGTGTCCTGGCTCCGCGAGCAGCCCTGGTTCAACGGAACACTGGGCACCCTCGGGCCGAGTTACCTGGCCTACACCCAATGGGCCCTCGCCCTGGACCCGCCGCCGGAACTGAAGGCGATGGTGGCGCAGGTGAGCCTGCACGATCCCCACGCCCTGTTCCACGGGGGCGGCGCCCTGCACCTGGAAACCGCCCTCGCCGTCGGCGCGGGCATGACCTACCAGCACCGGGGCATGGGACCGTTCGTCAAGGCGACGCTGCGCCTTCAGCGCCGGCTGCGCGACGCCACCACCGCGAAGCCCCTGCGCGGGGCGCACGAGTCAGCCCTCGGAAGCGAAGTGCCCTGGCTGGACGAGGTGATGACACACCCGGACGCCGCGGACGCCTACTGGCACGGCGCATCACTGGCGCGGTCGGCGGAGCGACTGCGCGTGCCCACGGCGCTGATCACCGGATGGCACGACGCGCTGGCGGACCAGACCCTTGAGCAGTACGACCGGCTGCGTGCGGCCGGCTGCGAGACCGCCCTCCTCGTCGGCCCCTGGACCCACACCTCCGCCCTGCAACAGGGCTGGCCCGAGGTGTTCGCCGAGAGCCTCGCCTGGCTGCGCGCCCACCTCGACGGCGACCCCTCCGACCTCCGTCCCACCAGGGTGCGCGTGCACGTCGGCGGCGAGAACGCCTGGCGGAACCTCGGCGACTGGCCTCCGGCCGCGGACGTCAGCCCGTGGTTCCCCACCGCCCAGGGGCATCTCACCCGGCAGGCCCCCACGGACTCCGCGCCCGTGACGTCGTTCCGCTACGACCCGGAGGACCCGACCCCCTCCGTCGGCGGCCCCGTCCTCTCCCGCACCGCCGGTCCGCGCGACAACAGCGCCCTGGAGGCCCGGGACGACGTCCTCACCTTCACCAGCCCACCGCTGACCGAGCCCCTGGACGTCCTGGGACCCGTCTCGGCACGGCTGAGCATCTCCACGGACACCGGTCACGCCGACGTCTTCACCCGCCTGTGCGACGTGGACGCACAGGGCCGCTCCGTCAACGTCTGCGACGGGGTGGGCCGCCTGCGGACGGATGGGCGGGAGCCGTCGCAGGCCTCCGTGCCGATGAGCTCCACGGCTCACCGCTTCGCCGTCGGCCACCGCATACGCTGGCAGATCAGCGCGGGCGCCCACCCCCGCTACGCCCGCAACCCCGGCACCGGCGAATCGCCGGTGGACGCCACCACGTTCACACCGGTGCACCTCACGCTCCACGCGGACTCGGCCCTGATGCTCGCGACGGACGCCCAGGCCGTGCCCTTCGGATAGGCCGTGCCCTTCGGATCACGCCGGCCCTGTTCACCGCTCCCGCAGGGCCGGCAGCGGCGCCTTCACGTCGGGGCGTTGAGGGTCGTGCGCACCAGGTCGCCGACCACGTCGCTCAGGCGGCCCCGGCGCAGGTACGCCGCACGCTGACGGGCGGCTCCGCCGCCGGAGCGCCGTATCCGGTCGAACAGTTCCTCCGCGAGGTCGCGGTCGCCGACGGCTTCCAGTCCGGGCCCCGCCCGCGCCAGCAACAGCCCGACCGCCGTCGCGGCCGGTACGTACTCCCCGCTCACGGGATCGAGCCCTTCCCCCTCCAGCCCCTGCCGGGCGGCGAGCCGGTGCGCCGCACGCAGGCGCGACTCGGTCAGGCGAGGAGCGGGCCGTCCCTCGGCGATCTCGGGCAGCAGGGCGGTGGCCAGTCCCCGCACGAGGGCGGCGAGCAGCACGACCACGTCGAGGTCGGCGTTCACGTCGCAGAGCCGGATCTCCAGCGTCGGTACGTGCTCGGAGGGGCGCGCGTACCAGTAGATCATCCGGCGGTCCAGCAGCGTGCCGGTCCGCACCAGGTGATCGGCGAGGCGGTCGTAGCCGGCTTCGTCGAGCAGGGGGGCGGGCCCCACTCCGGGCCAGCGTGCGTGCTCCACGGACCGCCGGCTCACCCAGCCGGTGTCACGGCCCAGGGAGAAGGGCGAGTTGGCGGCGAGCGCCTGCAATCCCGGCAGCCAGGGACGCATGTGGTTGGCCAGTGCGAGTGCCTGGCCGCGCCCTGTCACCCCCACGTGGATGTGGCAGCCGCACACCATCCCGTCGTACGAACCCACCAGGAACGGCCAGCGGGCGGCCATCCGCCCGTACCGCTCCCCCGGGGTCACCGCCGGCGGCCGCTCCGGAGGGATCACCGGAGTGCCGGTGGCGGCCAGCAGGCATCCTTCACCGGCCCCGGCCTCCGCCATCACCCGCCGCAGCAGGGCCAGTTCGCACCTCAGCTCGGCCATGTCGGCCGTGGGGCGGGTGCACACCTCGACCTGCGCGCCGAAGAACTCGGGCTGTGCCCGTTCACCCAGTACCTCACGTGCGGCTTCCACGACGAGCGGACCGCGGGCCACCGGCATGCCCGTACGCCGGTCCACGAGCAGGAACTCCTCCTCCACGCCCACCGTCATCCGCCGGGCGCCCGGCAGCGGGCCTGCATCGACCCCGTCGACTCCACGGGCCGGGGCGATCACTGTGCGCGACATGGAGGAGCCTTCCTGTACCGGGCCGTGGCAAGCCGGGCAGGCTCACCCGTCACACCGCGACTGCCCACTGGCCGTCCCGCCAATCACGCCGGCGCGGTCCCCCGCCCCACCCGTCACGGCTCGGGGAGAGGTGGGCGCAGCGCACTGTGCCCCTGGTCCCAGGCCCCGCGGATGTGGGCCGCGAGGCGGTCTTCCAGGAGGCCGGTCGCCACGCAGCCGAAGGCGACGTCCGCCTCCAGGCCGGGTTCGTCGGCGAGGAGCCCTCCGATGACCTCGTGGCGCACGACCTGCTCGTGGACGGCGTCGGCCTCCACGTGCTCGGCGTAGAAGTGCTCGGCGGCGGGTCCCGCTCCGCAGCGCCGCATGGCCTTGGCCAGGCGCCTGGACCCGGGCGACGAGGTGATCTCGACGCACGCGAAGTGGCCGACGAGAGCGCCGCGCAGGGCCCGGTGGAGCCCGAAGAGGGACATCAGGTTCACGGTCGCGAGCAGCGGCGCCGGAGCGCGGTCCAGGTAGCGGCCGTACCCCGGATCCAGATCCAGGTCGGCCATGAGGTCCGCGAAGAGCCCCGCGTGCATGCGGTCGGCGCGGCCGGCGCCGAACTCGTCGTACTCGACGGCCACCATCGCGGCTTTGGCGCGGCCGGTGAGCCGGGGGATGACCCAGGCGTGCGGGTCGGCCTCCTTGAGGTGATAAAGGGAGCGCAGGGTCGCGTACTCGCGCAGCTGCCACAGCTCGCCCTCGGTCTCCAGGTAATGGCTGAGGCTGCCGGAGAGGTCGACGGGCTCTACGAGGAGCGGGGCGAACGCGTCCTCGACCGAGTCTGGGGCGCCGGACAGCTCGGTCCGCACGGCGTGGAGGAAGCGGTCTTCCAGGCTCCGGCGCAGCCGCAGCAGGTCCGGATCCCACTCCCGCTCCTCGTCCACGCCGTCGAAGCCCCGGTAGTGCAGCTCGTACAGCAGGTAGAGCGCGAGCTGGAGGTCCTCTCCCCACGGGTCGGCCCTCAGGACCGACCCCGGCTGGTACGCCGGTGGGCGGCCGGAGCGCAGGGCGTCCGCCAGCGCGGAGGACAGCTCGCCCCGCCCGGCGGCCAGGCGGGGGCGGGCCGTGGTCGTGGTCGTGGTCGCCGGCGTGCGCGGGCCGGGAGGGGTCATCGCGGTCATCGCGTGTTCCTGTCCCCGGGCGGCGGGGCGGCGCGCTCGCGGCGGCGGTGGCTCGTGTCACACCAGGGGTACGTCCGGCTGCGGCGGCAGGTGCACACGGCGACCACGAAACGGTCGGACCGGGCCACGGTCCCGTCGTCCAGGACGATCTCCACCGGGCCCTCGACGAGGACGGGGCCCTGCGGATCCACGAACACCCGGCGGGCGGGCATCGGCGCGGACGCCGCGTTCGCCGCGCTCGGGGTGTTCGCCGCGTTCGCCGCGTTCGCCGCGTTCGCCGCGCTCGGGGCGTGGTCAGAGGTGCCGGGCACGAATGATCACCAGTTCCTCCCGTTCCTCGGTCCCCGCAGCCAGTCCCCGCCGCTCCAACCAGGCCCGCCGCGACCGCAGTACGGGGCCCCACGGCACGTAGGACCTCGCCGTGACCTCCGCGGTCAGCCGCGCCCGCGTCAGCCGCTCCACCGTCTCATCGGCCCCGCACATCCCCGAATGCACCATGAGCAGGACGCCCCCGGGGCGCAGCAGGGCCGGGGCCGCCGAACAGATGCGGTCGATGACCATGCGCCCGTCGGGACCGGCGTCCCAGGCCCGCTCCGGCCCCCGCGACGGCAGCCCGGCCTGTGGGGCGGGAACGTACGGAGGATTGCTGACCACCAGGTCGAAGCGGCGCCCCGAGGTACGGGCCACGAAGTCGCCGTGCAGCACCCGCAGGGGGAGCCGTCGGAGCACGGCGTTCAGGCGTGCGGTGACCACCGCCGGCCAGGAAACGTCGACGGCCGTGGCTCGCGCGCCCCTGCCCGCGGCCTGCAGGGCCAGGGCGCCCGTGCCCGTGCCGATCTCCAGCACGTCCGTCCGGGGCCCCAGTTCCTCTTGTTCGAGCGCCGCGGCCAGCAAACGAGTATCGGCCTGCGGCCGATAGACGCCCCGCAGAGCGATCAGGCCGCCGGGCAGCTCACCCTGGGGCAGAGCCGAACAGGACACCGCGCACCTCCTTGACCGACCGGCACGCCCGCACTGGCGAGAGCGAGTGACTGCCGAGACCCTGCGACTGCCCCGCCACGAGCTCACCAATCACACTGGCCCCAGCCGCCCGCGGAATCCGCCTGCTGGGCGCCGTCCGGCTGGACCTGCTCGTCACTCGTGGGTGCCGGGCCTCCCCCGACCGGACACGCTCACCGTGCCCGCCCGTGGCCCCAGACCTACGCTCGGGGCATGCGACGCCGCCAGATGCACATGTCCGACGAGGCGCAGGCCGCCCTGCTCTCCGCGCTGCAGGAACTCCGGACGGAACTGAAGGTCCCCACGATGTTCCCCAAGCGCGTGCTCGCGGCGGCTGACGAGGCCGTGGCCAAACCGCAGCCGCCCGCCGAGGACCGCACTGACCTGCCGCTGTTCACGATCGACCCGCCGAAGTCCAGGGACCTCGACCAGGCCATGCACCTGGAGCGGCGGGCCGGCGGCGGTTACCGCGTGTACTACGCCATCGCCGACGTGGCCGCCTTCGTCGAGGCCGGCAGGCCGCTGGACGACGAGGCGCACGACCGGATCGAGACGCTGTACTTCCCCGACCTCAAGGTCCCCCTGTACCCGCCGCTCATCTCCGAGGGACCGGCGAGCCTGCTGCCCGACCAGGTCGTGCCGGCTCTGCTGTGGCAGCACGACCTCGACGCCTACGGCGAGCTCACCGCCTCGTCCGTGGGCCGGGCAAAGGTCCGCAGCCTGGCGAAGCGCCACTACCAGGACGTCCAGCAGGCCATCGACGCGGGAACGGCCGAGGAGCCCCTCGCGCTGCTGCGCGAGATCGGCAGGCTGCGGGAGGCCGTCGAGGCCGACCGCGGCGGGATCTCGGTGAACCTGCCGGACCAGGAGGTCACCCTCGGCGAGGACGGAACGTTCCGGCTGAGCTACGTGGCCACGCTGCCCGTGGAGGGCTGGAACGAGCAGATCTCCCTCATGACCGGGATGGCGGCGGCCCGGATCATGCTGGACAGCGGTACCGGGATCCTGCGGACGCAGAAGGAGACGTCCGATCAGAACGTGGTCCAGCGCGTGCACGACACCGCCACGTCACTGGGCATCGATTGGCAGGCCGACGTCTCGTACGCCCAGCTGGTACGCAAGCTCGATCCGAACAACCAGAAGCACATGGCCTTCCTCAGCGAAGCCACGGCGATGCTGCTCAGGGCCAAGTACACCGTCTTCCGCGACCACCAGATCCCGGACGACAAGATCCACGCGGCCATCGCGGCCCCTTACGCGCACTGCACGGCTCCGCTCCGGCGCCTGGTCGACCGGTACGCCGGTGAACTGTGCGTGGCCGCGTGCGCCGGCGCGGCCCCTCCGGACTGGGTGCTGGAGGCCCTGTACTGCCTGCCCTGCGACATGGAGCGGGGGAAGGGCAAGGTCGCCGACCGTGATTCGGTGGACCTGGCGGAGGCCGCGATGTTGAAGAACCGCGTGGGCGAGGTCTTCGACGTCACGATCATCAACACCGAAAAGGAAGTCGGCAATCCGAAGGACGGCACGGCGCACCTGGCGGAGCCCGCCGTAATGGGCAAGATCACCTCCGGCACGCCCCTCAAGCTGGGCGCGAGCGTCCGCGCCGAGCTCAAGCGCGCCGACCCGTTCTTCGTCGGCAAGCAGAAGGTCCTCTTCCGAGCGGTGTAGCGCCCCCTCGCCTGCGCACCGCGGAATTCGCCGAGAGGCCTCACCGAAGACCCGGTCGAGCCGCGGCCGGGTCGCCGTCTCGCCCCGCGTCGCCACAGCCCCCCGGCACCGCGCGCCGTCAATGCCTCGAACGCGCGGCGATCCTGACGATCCGTTCGCCGGACTCGTGTGCTGTCGACCCGACGGCCGACCGCTCGGACCCCATCAGGTGCTGGACCGGCTTCGCCGTCTCTCCGCCGAAGCCGGTGTCCCCGGGGTCACGGTCCACGACCTGCGACACCTGGCCGCCACGATCACCATCACCGCCGGCGTCCCCCTCACCGTCGTCTCCAAGACGCTGCGGCGCTCCACCCTCTCGACCACCGCGAACCTCTACAGCCACCTCGCCCAGCAGGCCGCACGCGAAGCCGTCGACACCATCGACCGCACGCTCACCGGACCCGAGGAGACCGGCCGCCGGACGGACCGGCCGGCGTGGTGGCGACCACACGGCGACCACCACGGTCCCGGACGCACGAAAGGCCGCCCTCCCATGGTTGAGAGAACGGCCTCCGACCTGCGTTTCCGCATGGTCGGGACGACAGGATTTGAACCTGCGACCCCTTGACCCCCAGTCAAGTGCGCTACCAAGCTGCGCCACGTCCCGATACCCGCTGACCTGGGGTTTCCCCTGGCCCAACGCGCAGGAGAACAATACCGCACTTCGCGGGGTGGTCGCGCGCACCTTCCGCGGGGCGGGGCGCGCTTGACCTCAAGTGGACTTGAGGTTGCACGATCAGTGCATGACACAGGCAATCGCGGACACGGGGTTCCGCTACGAGGATCTGGGCCGGCTCATCGCGCTCATGACCGGGGCCGAGAAGCACGCGCCCGCCGCTCACTCCACGCTCGACGTGCTGTGGGTGCTCTACGACCGGGTGCTGCGCGTGGAGCCCGGGGCAGCCGAAGAGGCCGGGCGGGACCGGTTCCTGCTCTCCAAGGGGCACGGGCCGATGGCGTACTACGCCGTACTCGCCGCCAAGGGGTTCTTCCCGGTGGACTGGTTGCGCGGCTTCGGTTCGTACGACTCGCCCCTCGGGCACCACCCGGACCGCACCCTGATCCCCGGAGTGGAGATCGGCAGCGGCTCGCTCGGGCACGGGCTGCCGCTCGCCGTCGGCAGCGCGCTCGGGCTGCGGGCGCAGGGGCTGGACGCGCCGGCGGTGTGGGTGCTGATCGGGGACGCCGAGCTCGACGAGGGCAGCAACCACGAGGCCATCGCCTACGCCGGCGCCGCCGGGCTGGAGCGGCTGCACACCGTGGTGATCGACAACGACTCCGCGACCCACGGCTGGCGCGGCGGGATCGCCTCCCGCTTCGAGGCCGCCGGCTGGTCGGCCGTGACCGTCGACGGCCGGGACCACGCGGCGCTGCACGCCGCCTTCACCACACCGCATCCGGGCCGGCCCCACGCCGTCATCGCCCGTGTCGAGAAGAAGCAGTAGAGGGGTTCGTCGTGGACAACATGAGGGAGCGCTTCGTCTCCGTCACTTCGCGCGCGCTCGACGAGGATCCGCGGCTGGCGCTCGTGCTCGCCGAGATCACCATGGACGGGTTCCGGCCCGACCGGCAGCGCCATCCGGAGCGGGTGATCAACGTCGGGATCCGGGAGCAGCTGCTGATCGGGGTCGGCGGCGGGCTGGCGCTGACCGGGCTGAGGCCGATCATGCACACCTTCGCCAGCTTCCTGGTGGAGCGGCCGTTCGAGCAGGTCAAGCTGGACTTCGGGCACCAGGGCACGGGCGGGGTCCTGGTCAGCGCGAGCGCCAGCTACGACTGGCCGGCCGGCGGGCTCACGCACATGGCGCCGGGTGACGTGACCCTGATGGACACCCTGGACGGCTGGACGGTCCACGTGCCGGGGCATCCGGACGAGGCCGAGGCGCTGCTGCGGCACGCCTACGCCGCCGGGGACGACAAGGTCTACGTACGCCTCTCGCAGCAGTCGAACGCCGCCCCGCGCCCGGTGGACGGCGCGGGCTTCCTGACCGTACGGGAAGGCGGCCCCGGCGCCGCAGTCGTCGTCGCCGTCGGCCCGCTGCTGGACAACGTGCTCGCCGCGACGGAGGGGCTGGACGTGACCGTGCTGTACGCCACCACCGTGCGGCCCTTCGACGACGCGGCGCTGCGCGAGGCCGTCGGCCGGGGCACGGCCGACGTCGTCCTCGTCGAGCCGTACCTGGCCGGTACCTCCACGAGCGCCACCGCCCAGGCCCTGACGGAGGTCCCGCACCGGATCCTCGGCCTCGGCGTCGGCCGCGCCGAGCTCCGCCGCTACGGCACGATCGAGGAGCACACCGCCGCGCACGGCCTCGACCCGCACTCCCTCCGCGAGCGGATCGGTGCCTTCGTCCAGCCGCGCTAGCGGGCCAGTTCCGGGTGGGCCGCGGCGAGGCGTCGGGGGGCTGCCTGGAGCCAGGAGTCGATCAGGATCGCGCGCAGCTCGGCGGCGCCGTCCAGCGCCGCCAGCCGGACCCGGAGCCAGGCGTAGTCGTCGTCATGACCCTCCCGGACGAAGAACTTCTCCGGCTCGGCGGCGATCAGCTCCGCGCGGTCCTCCTTCGGGCACTTCACCCCGATCGAGGAGTCGTCCTCGCCGAGGGCGGCGAATATCTTCCCGCCCACCCGGAACGTGGGCATGCCCCACGCGAGCTTCTCGCTGCTGTCCGGGAGCGACAGCGCCGTCGTACGCACGTCTTCGGCGGTCACGGCCATCGCGCGACTCCTCTCCGGTCCTCCTGCCGATCTGCGACCCGCTGCCGTCGACCGTAGCGGCCGGCACTGACAACCGCCCCCGGACGGGGGCTCAGCCGGTGCGGAGGGTGTCTTCGCGGGCGTGGATGATCTCCAGGAGGTCGGCCGCCAGGGATTTGGCCTTGGCGAGGCCCTTCAGGCCCCAGCGGCGGGGTTCCACGTCGACCGCGCAGACCGTGCCCAGGACGGCCCCCGTCCGGTCGATCAGCGGCGCGCCCACGTACGACCGGATCCCGCTCTCGTCCACCACCGCGTTGCCCGCGAAGCGCGCGAAGTCCCGTACGTCCTCCAGCACCAGCGCCCGGCGCCGCACCACCACGTGCGGGCAGTACCCGTGGTCCCGCGGCAGCACCCGCGCCGGGTACCCGCTCGCCGGCGAGTCCGGCGCGTGGTGCAGCCCGGCGAAGAACTGCCGCTCCTCACCGACGAAGTTGACCCCCGCGTACGGGGCCGCCAGTACCTCGGCGATCTGCCGGGCGAAGGCGTCGAGCTCCGTGTCCGCCCGCTCCCCCAGGCCCAGTTCGCGCAGCCGGACGGCGCGCGCGGGCGCCTCCCGGTCCACCGGCGTGAGCAGCAGGTGTCCGGTCGACTCGTAGTACGTCATCGCGGTTTCCCCCCATCCCGATCCCATGACTTCGCTGACTTGTCCGTCGCCGCGGTGAAGAGCAAGTGGTGGACCAGGGCGGCCAGCGTCCCCGTCCCCGAGCTGGTCAGCCGCGCGTCGCACCGTACGACGGGCACCTCCGGTCCGAGCCCCACCGCCTCGCGCACCTCTTCGGCGGTGTAGCGGTGGCCCTCGTCGAACTCGTTGACGGCGACGATGAATCCGATGCCGCGCCGCTCGAAGAAGTCCACGGCCGGGAAGCAGTCGGCGAGCCGGCGCGTGTCCGCGATCACCACCGCACCGAGCGCGCCCGCGCACAACTCCTCCCACAGGAACCAGAAGCGCTGCTGCCCCGGCGTCCCGAAGAGGTAGAGGACGTGCCGCTCGTCCAGGGTGAGCCGGCCGAAGTCGAGCGCGACGGTCGTCGACGTCTTCGCGTCCACCCCGTCGAGCGGGTCGGGTTCCTCGCTCAGCCCGCTGAGCAGTTCCTCCGTGCACAGCGGCTCGATCTCGCTCACCGCGCCCACGAAAGTCGTCTTGCCCGCCCCGAACCCGCCCGCGACCAGGATCTTCAGCGTCGCGGGCAGGGCGGGGGCGAGGCGGGTGTCACAGTCGTCGGCGTAGGCCATCGAGCACCGCCCGGAGCAGGTTCTGGTCGTCGGCGGCGACGTATCCGCCGCCCGGGAACCGCGGCGCCTGCGCCGTGACGGCCCCGCATTCCATCAGGTCGGACAGCAGCACCTTCACCACCACCGCCGGCAGCCGCAGCTGTCCGGCCACCTCGGCGACGGTGACGGCCGCGGAGCCCGCGCACAGCCGCAGCGCCAGCGTGTGCTCCGCGCCGAGCGGGCCGCGCGGCCGCACCCCCGTCGCGGTCACCAGGGACAGCAGGTCGAGTGCGGCGGCCGGGCGGGTCCGCCCGCCGCTGGCGGTGTACGGGCGCATCACCCGGCCCGCCGAATCGTCGAGCCAGGGCGTGTCCCGGGGAGTCCCCATGCCGTACGCGGCGCGGGCGCACGTCACTCCGGGTCGCCGACGGGCCGCCGCGGCGGGGCCGCCAGGTACGGTCGGACGCTCTTGACCAGCATCGCCATCTCGTAACCGAGCACGCCGGCGTCGGCCTCCCGGTCGGCCAGGACCGCGAGGCAGGTGCCCGCCCCGGCGGCCGACACGAACACGAGGGCGGTGTCGAGCTCGACCACCACCTGCCGGACCCCGGCGCCGTCCCCGAACCGGGATCCGGCGCTCCGCCCGAGCGAGTAGAGCCCGGAGGCCAGGGCCGCCAGGTGGTCGGCGCTGTCGTTGTCGAGGCCGTGGACGCACGTGACGAGGCCGTCGGCGGTGAGGAGGACCGCGCTGCGTGTGGAGGGGACCCGCTGGACCAGGCCGCTGAGCAGCCAGTCGAGGTCCGAGAGCCGGCTGGTCTTCGTCGCCGCTTCGCCGCCCATGGTGGTGCGCTCCTTGCCGAGGTGAGAGGTCGGGGTCATGGCTGGTTCTCCGACTGGGCGAGGCCGAAGCCCCGTTGGAAGGCGGCCATCAGGCCCGGGTCGTGGACGGGTTGTTCGGGTGCGTCGGCCGGCCGCGGGGCGGGGGCGTCCCGCAGCTGCGCGGCGAGGTGGTCCTGGGCCCGGCGGCGGGGCAGGGGCGGCCGGTCCGGATCCGTCCGGGCGGCCGGTACAGAGACCACCGCCATGGCCGGCGGGGCCACCGGCGCGGGGGCGTGCGCGGGCACGGGGGCGTGCGCGGGCACGGGGGCGTGCGCGGGCACGGGCGCCGGAAGCGCCTGCTCCCGTACGACGGGCCTCACGGCCGGCCGTACGGCCGGTTCCGCTGCCCACCACGCGGCCGGTCCCCCGCCCGGTACCGCGCCCGGCGCCCCGCCCGGCGGGGTCACGTCCAGCCCCAGGTCGAGGCCCAGCTCCAGGGTCGTCTCGACGGCCGGCGCCTCCCTCGGCTCCCGGCGATCCGCCTCCTGCCGCGCCGCCGCCCGCGGCCGCGTACCCGTCTGCGGGCGCGGCGCGGGCGGTGCCGCCCAGGTCGGTGCCGCCGGCTCCGGCTCCCACCGAGGCTGCGGTTCCGGCTGCGGCTGAGGCTTCGGCTGAGGTTGCCGCTTCGGCTGGGGCCGCGGTACCGCCACCCGTACGGGCTCCAGCGGAGGCAGGCCGGCGCCCCCGTCCCCGGTCCCCCACGACGTGGCCCGGGAGCCCCCGAGCGCATCGGCGGCGCTCGGCGCCTCCGCCCCCAGCAGCTCCTGCGGCAGTACCAGCACCGCGAGCACGCCGCCGTAGATGTTGGACTTGAGCTCGACGGCGATGCCGTGCCGCCGCGCCAGCGCGGACACCACGAACAGGCCGATCCGCCCGTCCGCCAGCAGGTGCCGGACGCTGATCTGGTCGGGGTCGACGAGCAGGGCGTTCATCCGGTGCTGCTCCGCCGCCGGCAGGCCCAGCCCACGGTCCTCCACCTCGACGGCGATGCCCGCGGTGACCCGCTCGGCGCGCAGCACCACGTCGGTGTCGGGGGCGGAGAACACCGTGGCGTTCTCCACCAGTTCGGCCAGCAGGTGCACGACGTCGGCGACGGCGTGGCCGCGTACGGTGCCGCCCGCCGGGGGCACCACCTTGACCCGCGTGTACTGCTCGACCTCCGCGACGGAGGAGCGCAGCACCTCGCTCAGGTCGATGGGCCGGGTCCACTGGCGCCGGGACGCGGCGCCGCCGAGCACGGCCAGGTTCTCGGCGTGGCGGCGGATCCGGGTGGCCAGGTGGTCGACGTGGAAGAGCTCCTTGAGGAGGTCGGGGTCCTCGACCGTGTCCTCCAGCTCGTCGAGCAGCGAGATCTCCCGGTGCACGAGGGACTGGAGCCGGCGCGCGAGGTTGACGAAGACCTCGACCTTGCGGTCGCTGTCGGACGGCGCGGCCGGGCCGGCCAGCCGTACGAGGGTCGTGTGCGCGTGTTCGCGGGCGCCGCGCAGCTCCTGGGAGAGCAGCCAGAACTCGTCGACGCGGGCCGGGTCCGTGCCGGGCGGCGGCGCCGTCGGTCCGCCGCGGACGGGGCGGGCCGGGGGCTCGCCCCGTTCCAGCCGCTCGGCGGCGGTCCGCAGCTCCTGGCGTCCGCGCACACTGGAGCGGCGCAGGGCCTCGCAGCGGTCCCGGACGGCCTTGGCGGAGCGCTGGGCTCCGAGCAGGGCGGCGGCCAGCGCGCCGACGACGAGCAGCGCGCAGCCCGCGAGGACCGGCCAGAGCCGGGCGTCCCGCTCCCCCGCGCCCCCGCCGAGCTGGAGCGTGAAGATCACCGCGGCGGCTCCGCTGAGGGCGGCCGCGAGCGTGGGCAGCAGGGCGGCGCGCAGCAGCTGGGGCCTTATCTGCCGGCCGGGACCGGTGGCGGCGTGTCTCGACGGGGCGTGGCGGGCGGCGCGGAGTCCGGACATCGGCGTCCTCTACGTGGGGCCCGGGCCCCCAGGGTTCCGGGGCCCGGTGTGGATCACGGTGTTGATCACCGGATACCCACGCTAGACCGCACGATCCCGCTGCTGACAGCCAGTTGGGGAACTTCACCGGGGTGCTTCCCGCTCCCGGCGGAGCGCTCGTACGACAGCCCGAATCCGCCGGGGGCGCACGTTCGCAACGACCGTACGGAACGCACGACCCCCGGCCCCGGACACGCTCCCCTACGAGCCGACGGCCTCCGGTTCCTCGTGCGCCGCGGCCGGGGGCCGGCTGGTCGCGACCGGGTGGGACGGCGTCGCCGGGACGGGCGGGGCCGCGGCCACGAACGGGCGCCACCACGGCTCGCTCGGAGCTCCCGCGTCGCCCGGCTCGAACGGCTGGCCCGGGATCGGCAGCGCGATCGCCGCCCCGGTGGCCTCGGCGGCGGCCATGGTGCCCTCGCCCGGCTCGTCCCACGGGTGCAGCGCCAGGTTGAAGGTGCCCCAGTGGATCGGCAGCATCGTGCCGTGCGGGATCCCGCCCTGGAGGTCGAGGTGGGCCTGCATGCCCTCCTCGGGGGTCATGTGGATGTCGGGCCAGTACTCCGAGTACGCACCGATCTGGATCATCGTGGCGTCGAAGGGGCCGTGCGCGGCGCCGATCTCAGCGAACCCGGGGAAGTACCCCGTGTCACCGCTGTGGAAGATCCGGTGCTCGTCGCCCGCGACCACCCACGAGGCCCACAGGGTGTTCTGCTGGTTGCGCAGGCCGCGCCCGCAGAAGTGCCGCGCCGGGGTCGCCGTCATCGAGAGCCCCGCGATGTCGGTGGCCTCGTTCCAGTCGAGCTCGCGCAGCCGGTCCGGCGATACGCCCCAGCGCTCCAGGTGGGCGCCGACGCCGAGCGGCACGGCGAAGACCGTGTCCGTCCCGGCCAGCTCCTTGATGGTCGGCAGGTCGAGGTGGTCGTAGTGGTCGTGTGAGATCACCACGGCGTCGACCGGCCCCAGCGAGGCCAGTGGTACGGGGACGGGGTGCAGCCGCTTGGGCCCGGCGAACGGGAACGGGGAGCACCGCTCGCCCCACACCGGGTCGAACAGCACCCGCCGCCCGTCGATCTCCGCGAGCACGCCCGAGTGCCCCATCCAGGTCAGGCGCAACCCGCTCACCGGCGGTTTCGCCAGTTCGGCGAGGGTCGTCGGGTACACGGGGATCGGCGCGCCCGGGTTGCGCCGGGTCCGCTGCTCCTTGTGGAAGTAGATCTTGGCGAACTCCATCATGGAGCCGGAGGGCCTGGTCCGGGCCCCGACCGGGTTCTGGAAGACGCCGTCGGCGAAGTTCGGCGAGCGCCGGATCCGCTCCAGGCGGGCGCCGGACGGATCCGCGCCGAAGGCTTCGGGCCGCAGGGCGCGCAGCCGAGGACGCAGGGGACGGGAGCCGGTCAAAGCGCCTCCTGGGAGGGTGGGGCGGATGGTCGTGAGGCCGTATGGAATACCGGTCTACCACGTTGCCAACGCGCACCGGCCCCGAAGGATTCCGCCGCGCGCCTCCGTCCTCGCACCCGCTCCTCCCGTCCCCTCCGTTGCCCTCCGTCCCTCCGTTCCCCCTCAGTCCCTGCCTACAGCGGCAGCAGGTCCGGACGCTTCGCCTCCACGTGGTCCCCGGAGGACTCCCCGCGCAGCCGCCGCCCGATCCAGGGCACCAGGTACTCCCGCGCCCACTGGATGTTGTCCCGGGTCACGTCCACCGAGCCGCGCGGCTGCTGCGGCGGCCACGGCTGGTCGGGGTCGGCCGGCACCTCCAGCCCCAGCACCTGGGCGGCGCGCAGCGCGACCCGGGTGTGCCCCTCGGGCGACAGGTGCAGCCGGTCGTCGTCCCAAGCCCGCCGGTCCTGTACGGACTTCAGGGACCAGAGGTCGAGCACCGGGCAGTCGTAGCGGTCGGCGATGGCGCGCACGTGCGCGTTGTACGTCGCGATCTTGCCCCGCAGGTGCTTGAGGACGGGAACGCCGCGGGTGTCGAAGCCCGTGGTGATCATGACCTGGCCGACGGCCCCGGAGAGGTCGGCGACCGCCGCCTCGAACCGCTCCGCCGCGTCGTCCGGGTCGCTGCCGGGCCGGATGATGTCGTTGCCGCCCGCGCAGAAGCTCACCAGGTCAGGTGCGAGCTCCTTGGCCCTGGGGACCTGTTCGGCCACGATCTGGTCGAGGAGGCGCCCCCGCACGGCCAGGTTCGCGTACCGGAATTCGTTTTCCTCGTGCTGATCGGCCAGGAGTACGGCCAGCCGGTCCGCCCAGCCGAGAAAGGTCTCCCCGGGTCCCGGGTCCCCCACACCCTCGGTGAAGCTGTCCCCGATCGCCGCGTACGAGCCGATGGTCTTGAGTGTCGTCGTCGCTGCCACGAGAACACATCCTTCACCCCGACGCGTGAGCTACGCCACCGTAGGCAGGGGTTGACGGACCGTGATCTATACCACCTGGTCGGTACGGAATAACAGCGCGTGAGGCCGGGACCCCCCTCGGGTCCCGGCCTCACGTGTCCGGCTGCCTCTCCGACGGCGGGAGCCGTCAGATGCTCACGCCCTTCGAGCGGAGGTAGGCCAGCGGGTCGATGTCCGAGCCGTAGGACGGCCCGGTGCGGATCTCGAAGTGCAGGTGCGGGCCGGTCGAGTTGCCGGTGGAGCCGGAGAGGCCGATGGTCTGGCCGCCGCTGACGCTCTGGCCGACCGAGACGGAGAGCTGGGAGAGGTGGCCGTACTGGGAGTACTTGCCGTCCGCGTGCCGGATGACGACCTCGTTGCCGTACGCGCCGCCCCAGCCGGCGGAGACCACGGTGCCCGCGCCGACGGCGCGGACGGTGGTGCCGGAGCTCGCGACGAAGTCGACACCGGTGTGGTAGCCGCTGGACCACATGGCGCCGGGGGTCTTGTACTGGGTCGAGATCCCGCCACCGCCGACGGGGGCGACGAAGCCGGCGGCGCTGACCGTACCGGCGGCCGACGTGGCGGCGGTGTTCTTCTTGGCCGGCGCGGGCGCGGCGGCGGGGGCCGGCGCGGCGTCCGCGGAGCCCTTGGCGTCCGAAGCCGGGTTCGACGCCGAGTCCGCACCCGGGTCCGAGGACTTCTTCGCGGGGGCCGGGGCCGCCTTCTCCGCCGGAGCCGGAGCCGGAGCGGGAGCCGGAGCCGCCTCGCCCTTCGCGCCGAGGGTCAGCTTCAGCCCGGGGTGGATCAGCGAGGGGTCGGTGCCGACGGCCTCGCGGTTGTCGGCGTACAGCCGCTGCCAGCCGCCCGACAGGTGGCGGTCCTGGGCGATCTTGGAGAGGTAGTCCCCCGGCACGACCGTGTAGACGGCCGAAGTGGCCGGCGAGCCCTGCTCGGCAGCGGCGGGCGCGGCCCGGAGCGCCGCCGGAAGCTGCGGGGCCTGCACGGGAGCCGCCGCGGGGGCGGCGGCCGGGGCGCCGGCCGCGTGGGCGCCGGCGGCACCCAGCAGCGGCAGCGCGAGGGCCGCACCGCCGGTGCCCGCGACGGCGAAGCCGCGCGCCACGGAACGGGACTTGGGACGTCGGTGCTTACCCTGTGCAGGCATGGCGAATTCCTCTCCGTCGCCTGCGAGGTGAGCTGTCGGGTTCGGACTGGAGATGTCCGGCCGCGCATGAACAGAACATGAACGGCTTCACCCCGAGCTGCTCCGATGCGAATGATCGGGAACAGCGGCCTACCTGGTTCCCCCGCTCCTGCCGCGCGCGTGAATAGTCGGGTGCGGTTTCCGGACGGCGGCAGGATTCGGCGGTCCATCCGGATCGATCGCGAAGGTAATCGAGTTGAGCCGCACCGAACAAGCCACGAATTTCCTGACGGATTCACAGAATCGGGAATCCGCCGGAATTCCGGTCACCCTGCGTCCATTCCCCGGCGCCAACAACCGCGCCGGCCGGGCCATTCGGCATTGACGATCAGGCACTCACGGTCACCGTATGATCTGGCTCACGGGGCCGCGCCCGATCTCGCCTCCGGTGATGGCAAGTTGGTCCCAAGTAGTGTAATTCGGACAGAACGCGACGATGCGGAGGAGTTCCCGTGACCCAGCAGATACCCCGGCCCCCGCGAACGGAGCCCGTACCGGAACCCGAGCTCGCGGAGGTGCGCAACTTCCGTGACGTGGGCGGCCTCCCGACCACCGACGGGCGGAGGGTCAAGCCGGGAATACTGTTCCGTAGCGGACATCTGGCACATGCCACCGAAACCGATGCAGAATTCCTCGCATCGCTCGGCCTGCACACCGTCTTCGACTTCCGCAACAACGCCGACCACGCCCTGGAGGGGGCCGACGTCGAGCTCCCCGGCGTACGGAACGTCAACATCCCGCTGTCGGATCCGGCCGACGGCAAGGAGTTCTGGAAGATGGTCCGCGACGGCGACGTCGAACAGCTCCGCGGGCTCCTCGGTGACGGAAAGGCCGCCGCCCGGATGGCCAACTCGTACCGCACGATGATCGAGAACCGCACCCCCGAGCACAGCCGGGTCCTGCACGCCCTCGCCGAGGACAGTGTTCCGGCGCTCATGCACTGCGCGGCCGGCAAGGACCGGGCCGGCCTGTCGATCGCCGTCACCCTGCTCGCGCTGGGCGTCGAGCGCGAGGCGATCGTGGCGGACTACCTGGAGTCCAACGCCCCGCACCGCCGCTACCGCGTGCGCCGCGGCAGCGATGCGCCCGAGGCCCGCTCCCCCGAGGTGATGGAACTGCTCGCGCCGCTCTTCGACGCCCGCACCGAGTACCTGACGGCCGCCTTCGACGCCATCGACGAGCACTGGGGCGGGCTCGACCGGTACCTCGCCGAGGGCCTCGGGCTCGCGCCCGAGACCATCGACCGGCTGCGGGACCGGCTGCTCGACTGAGCCGGCCCCGCGAAGAGGAGCAGGCCGTCAGCCGCCGCCGACGGCCTGCTTCACCAGTGTCCTGCCGAAGTCCCACATCAGGGCGCCCCCGCCGTGCGCCTCGTCCATGACCTCGCGGAAGGCCCCGACGAACCGGTCGACGTCCCCCTCGTCCACGATCAGCGGCGGGATGAGCTTGATGACCTCCAGGTGGTCGCCCGAGACCTGCGTCAGGATGCGGTGCTTCTGCAGCAGCGGCACCACGACCATCTGCGCGAAGAGCCCCTTGCGGGCCGCCTGGAGCATGGTCCACCGGCTGCGCAGCCCGAGCGAGGACGGCCGCCCGAACTCGATGCCGATCATCAGGCCGCGCCCGCGCACCTCGTGGAGCAGCTCGTACTCGTCCACGAGCGCGGCGAGCCGCCCGCGCAGCAGGTCGCCCGTCGCGCGCGCGTTCGCGACCACCGACTCGTCCTCCATGACGGAGAGCACCGCGAGCCCGGCCGCCATCGCCTGCGCGTTGGAGCCGAAGCTGGCGGAGTGCACGAGCACCCGGTCCATGGACGAGTAGACCTTCTTGAAGATCCAGTCCTTGCCCAGGGTCGCGCCCACCGGCACGTAGCCGCCCGACAGGGCCTTGGCCACGCACACCAGGTCCGGTTCCACGCCCGGCTCGTGCTGGTACGCGTAGAAATCGCCGGTCCGGCCGAGCCCCGTCTGCACCTCGTCCGCGATCAGCAGGGCCTTGTGCCGGTGCAGCAGCTCCTGCGCCGCACGCAGGAATCCGGGCGGGGCCGCGAGCACGCCCTTGCCCTGGATCGGCTCCACGACGAAGGCGGCGACGTCGCCCCGCTTCAGCTCCCGCTCCAGGGCGGCCAGGTCCCCGAGGGCGATCTTCGTATCGGGCAGCAGCGGGGCGAACCCGTCCCGGAACCCGCCCTCCCCGTTGACCGACAGCGAGCCCGTGGTCAGGCCGTGGAAGGCGTGGTCGCAGTAGAGGACCCTCGTCCGCCCCGTGGCGTACCGGGCGAACTTCAGGGCCGTCTCCACCGCCTCGGTGCCGCTGTTGCCGAAGAAGACCCGGTCCAGGTGCGGGCTGTACGAGAGCAGCTTCTCCGCCAGCAGCCCGGGCAGCGGCTGGCAGTCGAAACGGGTCAGATCGGCGAGCTGCGCGTCCAGGACGTCGTGCAGGGCCCGGCGGACCACCGGGTGGTGCCGGCCCAGGCCCATCACCCCGAACCCGGCCAGCATGTCCAGGTAGTCGTTGCCCTCCGCGTCCCAGAAGTGCGCACCCTCGGCCCGTACGTAGACCTTGTCGAAGCCGATCGTGTGCAGCATCCGGGGCAGCTGGTGGTTGAGGTGGCGCGCGTGGAGCTCGTACCGTTCCCCGCCCCGCTCGTCCAGCAGGGCGCGGAGGTCGAAGCCGGTCACTTCTTCTCCCGGTTCCCCGAGACCGTCTCGCGGGCGGCGCGCAGGGATTCCTTGAGGGAGCCCATGGTGGCGAGGACGGCGGTGGGCTCGTAGCCGCAGTGCGCCATGCAGTTCGCACAGCGCGGGTCCTTCCCGCGGCCGTACTTGCTCCAGTCGGTCTCCTCGATCAGTTCCCGGTACGTGGGCACGTACCCGTCGCTCATCAGGTAGCAGGGGCGCTGCCAGCCGAAGAGGGAGTAATTCGGAATGGCCCAGGCGGTGCAGGGGAAATCCACCTTGCCCTCAAGGAAGTCGAGGAACAGCGGGGAGTGGTTGAGCCGCCAGCGGCGCCGGTTTCCGCCCGCGAAGGCCTTCTTGAAGAGATCCCGGGTCTGTTCGACACCCAGGAAGTGCTCCTGGTCGGGGGCCTTTTCGTAGGCGTAGGCGGGCGAGATCATCATTTCGTCGACCTTGAGGTCGTCATTGAGGTAGTTGAGCACCTCGATGATCGTCTGCGGGGTGTCGGTGTTGAAGAAGGTGGAGTTGGTGGTGACCCGGAACCCGCGCCTCTTCGCCTCCTTGATGGCGGCGACCGCCTCGTCGAAGACGCCTTCCTTGGCCACCGACTCGTCGTGGCGTTCGCGCAGTCCGTCGATGTGCACCGCGAAGGCGAAGTACGGGGACGGGGTGAACTTCTCGATCTTCTTGCGCAGCAGCATCGCGTTGGTGCACAGGAACACGTACTTCCGCTTCGCCACCAGCTGTCGGACGATCTCGTCGATCTGCGGGTGCATCAGGGGCTCGCCGCCCGCGATGGACACCATCGGCGCGCCGGACTCCAGGACGGCTCCGACCGCCTGCGCCACCGGCATGCGCTGCTTGAGCACGCCCGCCGGGTGCTGGATCTTTCCGCACCCCTCGCACGCCAGATTGCAGGCGTAGAGCGGTTCCAGCTCGACGATCAGCGGGAACTTCTCACGCTTGCGGAGCTTCTGTTCGAGAAGATACGTCCCGACCCTGATGGACTGTCGCAGCGGCATGGCCATCTGGCTCACCTCCTGGGGAGCAGCAAAGAACGGTGCCAGTCATAAAACGCGGGCAGTACGGCACGCAATACGCGGAAGGCCGATATTCCACCGCGGAACGTGCCGATGCGGACGAGCTCATGCTCCGGAGCGTCCACGATCACCCGGACGGCCGCAACCGGACGGTTCCAGCCATCTGTGGCGGCCCCCATGGCCGTCCACAGGGTGGCCGCGGACTCCATGTCGACCGCGATGGCGCCGGTGGCGCGCAGCTCGGCGCGCTCCTGGCCGCGGACGACGTGGTCGGATCCGGTCAGTGTGCCGGTGTGCACGGTCCGGCCCGGAGCGGCCCGGGCCAGTGCCTCGGCGAGCAGGGCGGTACCGGCGCAGGCGACGGTGCCCCGCGGATCCCGGGTCTCCCCGGCGACGACCAGGTCGCCGGGTCTCATGCCGGGGACCAGCCCGGCGCAGAACCCGGTGGCGAGGACGGGGGCCCGGCGCAGCCCGGGCTCGGCGAGCGCCCGGGCGACGGCCCGCTCGGCGGCGCGCGGGCCCATGCCCGTGCGCAGCACGGCGTACCCCGGGTCGGGGCGGGCGGCGCCGCGGCCGCCGCCGCTGCGCAGGGCGGCCTGCTCGATGCGCAGCGCGCAGGCGACCAGCAGCGGTGCGGGCTGCTCGGCCTGTACGGGCGGCTCGGCCGGCGCCGGCGGCTCGTACGGTCCGGGGCCCCCGGCCCGGTCGGCCGCGGCCATCAGGACGCCCCGGGCGCGAAGGGTTCCCCGTACAGATAGCGGCCGAGCGCGGTGAGCGGGAACACCTGCCGGTACAGGTGGTAGTTGATGGAGAAGTCCCACGGGAAGCCGGTGCCGGTGAAGTACGGCTCGTCCCAGGAGCCGTCGCCGCGCTGGGACTCCACCAGGTATGCGATGCCGCGCTCGACCGCCTTGCCGTCCCGCTCCCCCGCCGAGAGCAGGGCCATCAGCGCCCACGCCGTCTGCGAGGGGGTCGAGGCCCCCTTTCCGGCCCACTCCGGGTCCTTGTACGAGCGCTGGTCCTCGCCCCACCCGCCGTCCTCGTTCTGTACGGATTCCAGCCAGCGCACGGCCCGCCGGATCGCGGGGTGCGCCGGGGCCAGGCCCGCGGCCGTCAGGGCCGGCACCACCGATCCGGTCCCGTACACGTAGTTGGTGCCCCAGCGGCCGAACCAGGCGCCGGTGGGCTCCTGTTCGGTGAGCAGCCAGGCGATGCCGCGCCGGGTCCGCGGGTCGGCCGCCCTGCCCTCGACGGCGAGCATCTCCACCACGTGGGCGGTGACGTCGGCCGACGGCGGGTCGATGACCTCACCGAAGTCGCAGAACGGCAGCCGGTTCGGGAAGGGGCTGGTGTTGTCGGCGTCGAAGGCGCCCCAGGCGCCGTTCCTCGACTGCATCCCGAGGTTCCAGGACACCCCGCGGGCGATGGCCGCCTCGACCCGGGCCGGCTCGGGGTGCTTGATCCGGCGCAGGGCGAGCACCACCTCGGCGGTGTCGTCGATGTCGGGGTAGGTGTCGTTGTGGAACTCGAACGCCCAGCCGCCCGGGGCGAGTCCGGGGCGGCGCACGGCCCAGTCGCCGGTGCGGACGATCTCCTCGCCGAGCATCCAGTCGGCGGCCTTCACCAGGGCCGGGTGGTCGGGCGCCAGGCCCGCGTCGGCCAGGGCGATGGCGGCGAGGCAGGTGTCCCAGACCGGGGACTGGCAGGCCTCGATCATCCGGGCGCCGTCTTCGCGCCACACCGCGAACCGGTCCAGGGACTCCAGCCCGGCCCGCATCACCGGGTGGCCGAGGTCGTACCCGAGGAGGTGCAGGGCGATGACGGAGTACACGGCGGGTGGCTGGATCCCGCCCCAGCAGCCGTCGTTCTCCTGTCGCTCGATGATCCAGCGGGCGGCGGAGTCCATGGCGGCCTTGCGCAGCCGGCGCGGGGCGAACCTGCGGTAGGCGTGCAGGACCTTGTCCATCCGCTGGAAGGCGCCTTCCCAACTGGCCAGCGGGGCCGGACGGTTGGCAGCGGGGTACGGGCGCCGCGCGTCGGTGTGCAGCTCGTCGAGGGCGAACGGCGCCGGGCGGACGGGCCGCTTCGCGGAGACCACGGTCAGCGGGACGATGGTCTGGCGGGCCCAGCAGCCGAAGTCGTAGATGTTCAGCGGCACCCACGGCGGCAGGAAGACCAGCTCGGGCGGGAGTTCGGGCAGTTGGTCCCAGCTCCACCAGCCGAAGAGGGCCAGCCAGATCCGGGTGAAGACGCGGGCGGCGGCGATCCCGCCGTGGGCCCGGATCCAGGCCGAGGCGCGGGCCATGTGCGGGGCGTCGGGCGCGTCGCCGGCGAGCCGCAGGGCCACGTACGCCTCGATGGTGGCGGAGAGTTCGGGCGGCCCGCCGTGGAAGGTGGCCCAGGTGCCGTCCGCACCCTGTTCGCCCCGGATGAAGAGGGCAGCGGCCTGCGTGGTGGCCTCGTCCCGGATCCCGAGGAACTGCCGGAGCAGCAGGTCCTCGGCGTCCATGGTGACGTTGGTCTCCAGGTCGCCCTTCCACCAGCCGGCCGCGTCCTGGCGGGCCAGCAGGTGCCGGGTCGCCCGCGCGGCGGCCTCCCGGGCCCCCCGCAGTGCGGGGGGCCCGGGAGCGGGCTCGGTCTCAGCCGGGTCGGCGCCGGGGGTACCGGCGCCGTCGGTCGTCGCTGTCATGGCTTCCCCTTACGTGGCAGTGGTCCTCTGCTGTGCTGGGGTATGCCGTCGGCCGGGCGCTGCTGTCAGGCGGCGCCGGCCGGCGACTCGCGAGTCATATCCCTGCTCGGGTGGCGGTCACCTCTTGCGCACGACGACGAAGTCGGCGAGGGCGACGAGCTGTTCGCGCACCCGCTGCGGCATGTCCACGTCGTCCAGGGCGCGGATGGCGATGGCGTGCTGGCGGCGCGCCTCCTCGGCGGTCCACTCGCGCCCGCCCGCGGCCTCGATGAGCGCGGCGCGCGCCGCGAACTCCTCCTCCGAGAAGTTCTCGAAGTCGTTGCTCTTGGCGTCGGCGGCGAGCAGCTCGGCGAGCTCCTCGCAGGCGGGCCCGCCCGCCGCGAGGGCGGCGACGACCGGCAGGGACTTCTTGCGCTGGCGCAGGTCGCTCCAGGTCTGCTTGCCGGTGGCCTCCGGGTCGCCCCAGATGCCGAGGAGGTCGTCGACGGCCTGGAAGGCGAGGCCGAGGTGGTAGCCGTACTCCTCCAGCTTGTCGGCCGTACGGTCGTCCGCGCCGCCGAGCACGGCGCCGATGGAGACCGCGCAGGCGAGCAGGGCGCCGGTCTTGTTGCCCTCCATCTCCAGGCACTCCTCGACGCTGACGCGCTCGCGGTGCTCGTAGGAGATGTCCTGCGCCTGGCCGTCGATGAGCTTGCGGCTGGCGGTGGTCAGGCGGCGCGCGGCGCGGCCGGCCTCGACGGTGCCGAGTTCCAGCAGGACCTCGTTGGCGAGGGCGAACAGCGCGTCGCCGACCAGGATCGCCAGCGCCGGGCCGTGCACCTTCCACACCGTGTCGCGGTGGCGGCGCTGCTCGTCGCCGTCCATGAGGTCGTCGTGGAGCAGCGAGAAGTTGTGGACGAGCTCGACGGCCACGGCGCCCGGGATGCCGACCTCGGCCGCGGCCCCGGCGGCCTCGGCGGAGAGCAGCGCGAGGGCGGGGCGCACGGCCTTGCCGCCGTCGCCGTCCGCCGCGTTGCCCTGGGCGTCGATCCAGCCGAAGTGGTACGCGGCGACGGTGTCCATGGGCGCCGCGAGCCGGTCGACCGCGGCGCGGAGCACGGGGGTCGACAGCGCGCGGCCGCGCTCCAGGAGCGCGAGCGTGTCCGCCTTCTCGACGCCCCCTCCGGCTGCGCCGTTGCCGGCGTCCGTGTTCTCGACAGCCGGATTCCCCGGGTTCACTGGCTCTCCTCTGTGTCCTGTACGTGCTGCTGCGGTCGTGCTGGTGGTCGTCATGCCGCCTCCTGCAGGGGGTGCTCCCGGTGGCGGCCGAGTGCGGCGAGTGCGGCGTGCGCCGCGCTCAGTCCGCTGCGGACAGCGCCCTCCATGGTCGCGGGCCAACCGGTGGCGGTCCACGCACCGGCGAGGTAGAGGCCCGGCGTGTCGGTCCGCGCCCCGGGGCGCAGCCGGCCGACGCCGGGGGTGGGGGCGAACGTGGCGGTCCGCTCCCGGGTCACGAAGAAGTCCCGTACCTTGGCGCCGCGGGCGGCCGGCAGCAGCCGTTCCAGCTCGGGCAGGTACTTGGCGCGCAGCACCGAGACGGGCTCGTCGATGTCGTCCTGGGCGGCCGACTGGGACAGCGCCAGGTACTGGCCGCCGTCGGGCAGCCCGGAGGCGTCGGTGCGGTCGAACACCCACTGGACCGGGGAGCCGAGCGCGGCGAAGAAGGGCTGCTTGAGCACCTTGCGGTCGTAGACGACGTGGACGTTGAGGATGGGCGCGGTGCCGATGTCGAGGAGCTTGTCCGGGTCGGCGAGGGCTCCGGGCGGCAGCAGTGCGTGCGCCTCGCGCTGCGGGACGGCGAGGACGACGGTGCCGGCGTCGAGGGACTCGCCCTCGGTGTCGACCCGCCAGTTCCCGTCCTGCGTACGGGAGATGCAGGTGACGCGGGTGCGCAGTTCGGTGCGTACGCCGGCCGCGTCGAGCTGCTTGCGGGCGAGGGTGTCGTGCAGGTCGCCGAGCGGGACGGTGGCCCAGCCGATGTCGGCGGCGCCGTTCTCGGAGAGCAGGCCGGTCTTGAAGACCATGGCGGCCAGGCCCAGCGAGGACTGCCCGGCGGTGGCGTTGAGGGTGGCGATGCCGACGAGGTCCCACAGGGCCTCGATGGCGCGCGGGCTCTGGCCGTAGCGGCCGAGCCAGGTCGCGAAGTCCAGGCCGTCCAGCGCCGGGTCGGCGGGGTCGAGCCGGCGCAGCGCGAGGGCGGCGCGGCCGACGCTCGCCCGCTCGGCGAGCGAGAGGTGCGGGTAGCGGGCGAGGGAGGCCGCCAGGTGCAGGGGTACGGGCAGGGCGCTGCGGCGCAGCCGGCCCAGGCGCGGGCCGGCGGGGTGGGCGACGTCGAGCACGGGTACGTCGAGCCGGTCCTGGACGGGGGCGAGGGCGGCGCCCTCGACGCGGTCGAGGAACCACCGGTAGGCGGTGCAGCAGCGCAGGTAGACGTGCTGGCCGTTGTCGACGGTGAGGTCGCCGCGCTTGAAGGAGAAGGCGAGCCCGCCGAGCCGCGGGCGGCCTTCGAGCAGGGTGACCTTGAGCCCCGCGTCGGCGAGTTCGAGGGCGGCGCTCACTCCGGCGAGCCCGCCGCCGATGACGACGGCGCGGTCGTCGCTGCCGTTCATGAGCCCTCCCCGGTGGCGTGGCCTGCGGCGCCCGCCTGGAGGGACGCGGCCGCGCGGGAGGGGGTTGCGTCCGCCGCGAGGGGTGCGGCGGGCGGGGGCGTCGGCCGGATCACGCGCGCCTCCGCGTGCTCTGGCGGGAGATGGTACGGGCGTCGAGGCCGGACAGGCCGCGTACGGCGACGTACGCCTTCTCGTGCGGGGGCAGCGAGACGCGGCCGCGGAGGACGGCCTCGGGCTCGCGCTCGATGCGGTCGAGCAGGCGCCGGTAGATGCCGGCCATGGCGGCGACGCAGGCGCCGCTGCGCCGGTCGAGCATGGGCAGCAGCCGGTAGCCCTCGACGAACAGGGCGCGGGCGCGCCGGACTTCGTGGTGGACGAGCCCGGCGAAGTCCGCCCCGGCGGGCATCCGCTCGCTCGCGAACCCGTCCGAGCAGCCGAACTTGGCGAGGTCCTCGGCCGGCAGGTAGGTGCGTCCGTTGGCGGCGTCCTCACGGACGTCGCGCAGGATGTTGGTGAGCTGGAGGGCGAGGCCGAGGGTGTCGGCGTACTCGCCGGCCCGCGCGGCGTCGGCGGCGCCGAGGCCGCCGGTGTGCACGGTGCCGAACACGCCGAGGGAGAGCCGCCCGATGGCTCCGGCCACGCAGCGGCAGTAGGCCTTGAGGTCGTCCCAGGTCTCGTAGGTCTCGCCGCGGACGTCCATGAGGACGCCGTCGATGAGCTCGTCGAGGCCGCCGAGCGGGATCGGGAAGCGGCGGGCGGCGTGGGCGAGGGCGACGGCGACCGGGTCGGTGTCGTCCTCGTCGATCTCCTCGGCCCGGATCCGGCCGAGGAGGGCGCGGGTCTCCTCCAGCCGGACGAACTTGGCCTCGGGGGCGAGCGTGCCGTCGCCGATGTCGTCGACGCGCCGGGAGAACGCGTACAGCGCGGACATCGCCTGCCGCTTGTCGGAGGGCAGCAGCCGGATGCCGTACGCGAAGTTGCGCGCCTGGGAACCGGTGACGGCCTCGCAGTAGCTGTACGCCGCCAGGACCGCTGCGGACGGTGCGGACGTGTGTGCGGAACCCTCCACGGTCGGGCTCACCCCTTTCTCGGCGCTGTGCGCAGGACGGCGGCCACCTCGCGGAGCAGGCCGCTCCTGGTGGGCTTGGGCGGGCCGGGAAGTACGTCGAAGCCGGCGGCGGTGACGGCTCGCAGGGCGGCGCGCCCTCCTCCCACGAAGCCCGCGAGCAGCAGCCGGAGCCTGCCGTGCACGCTACCCACGAGCGGGGTGCCTTCATTCAGGAGGTCCCGGGCGCGTTCCGCCTCGAACGCGACCAGGGAGCGCACGGACGCGCCGGCGCGGTGGGCCTTGAGGTCGGTTTCGGCCACGCGGAAGCGGCGCATGTCCTCGGCCGGGAGGTAGATCCGGTCGCGGCCGAGGTCCTCCGTGACGTCCTGTACGTGTTCGACGATCTGCAGGGCGGTGCAGACGGCGTCGGAGCGGCGGATCCGCTCGGGGGTGCTGGTGCCGGTGAGGGACAGCACGAGCCGGCCGACGGGGTTCGCGGACAGTTCGCAGTACGCGAGGAGGTCGCCGTACGTCTCGTAGCGCGTGACGCGCTGGTCCTGGCGGTTGGCCTCGATGAGCCCGAGGAAGGGCTCGGGGGTGAGGCCGTGGGCGCGGACCACGGGCCGCAGCGCCTGGAGGAGGGGGTGGCGGGGCGGGCCGCCGGGGCCGCCGAAGACGCGGTGGAGGTCGGCCTCGAACGCGTCGAGCATGGCGAGCGGGTCGTCCGCGGCGGCCGGGTCGAGGCCGAGGAGTACGGCGTCGTGTCCGCCAGGGGCGAGGTCGCCGTCGCCGATGTCGTCGACCAGGCGGGCGTACCCGTACACCGCCATGAGGCCGTCGCGCCAGGCGCGCGGGAGGAAGGACGGGGCGACGGGGAAGTTCTCCGAGCGCGCCTTGCCGAGGGTGGCGGACGCGTGGGCTCGGGCGTCGGGGGCTGTGGGGGCCGCGTCCCGGTGTGGCCGGATACCGTGCCCGGGGGTCACCGCCCGCCGCCCGCGCGGGGGACGGCCGTAATGCCTGGGGGCCGGAGAATTCCCGTAGCCATTGCCGTCACGTCTCCCGTTCTACACTGCCGACCCAATACATCCTATTTCGGACACGCCGCCGGACTTTCCCCGGGGTACCCCAGGCCGTTCACCTGCGGGGAATCGTCCCCTCTGGCGTGATTCAGGACTGCTCCAGCTTACGCTGTACAACGCCGCGGCAGCCTCTCGGGTATTCACTGCGCCACCGAATGTCGGCCGACATGCCGAGGCCCCCGCCGCTCGGAGCGACGGGGGCCGGCGAAGACCGCGGTCAGGCGCTGGTCGCCTTCTCGTAGGCCGAGACGACTTCCTCCGTGGGCCCGTCCATCAGCAGCTCACCCTTCTCCAGCCACAGCACGCGGCTGCAGGTGTCGCGGATGGACTTGTTGTTGTGGCTCACCAGGAAAACGGTACCGGCGTGCTTGCGCAGTTCGCGGATGCGCTCCTCGGAACGCACCTGGAACTTGCGGTCACCGGTGGCCAGGGCCTCGTCGATCATCAGAACGTCGTGGTCCTTGGCCGCGGCAATGGAAAAGCGCAGGCGCGCCGCCATACCGGAGGAGTACGTGCGCATCGGAAGGGAGATGAAATCGCCCTTGTCGTTGATGCCCGAGAAGTCGACGATGTCGTCGTAGCGCTCCCGGATCTGCTCGCGGCTCATTCCCATCGCGAGACCGCCGAGGACCACGTTGCGCTCACCGGTGAGATCGTTCATCAGTGCGGCGTTGACACCCAGCAGCGAGGGCTGGCCGTCGGTGTAGACCTTGCCGGACTCGCAGGGCAGCAGACCGGCGATGGCGCGCAGCAGGGTGGACTTGCCGGAGCCGTTGGAGCCGATGACGCCGATGGCCTCGCCGCGGTACGCCGTGAAGGAGACGCCGCGCACGGCGTGGACCCGGCGGACGCCCGGGGCATCGCCCTTGCCCCGGCGCATTATCTTGCTCAGCGCGGCGGTGGCGCTGCCCTTGCCGGAGCTGCCGGTGTTGACGCGGTAGACGATGTGCACGTCGTCGGCGATGACGGTGGGGACGTTGCCCCGGTTGATCTCAGCCACGGCCGTAACGCTCCTCAGCCTTCCAGAAGTACACGAAACCGCCGAGGCCGATGACGACGGCCCAGCCGACGGCGAAGGCCCAGACGTGCGGCGGCAGGTTGTGCCGGCCGTAGTCGTCGATCAGCGCGTACCGGACCAGGTCCATGTAGATCGCCGCCGGGTTCCACTGGAGGACGTCCGAGACCCAGGAGGGTACGTTCCGCTCCTCGAGCGCCCCGCTGATCGAGAACATGACGCCCGAGGCGTACATCCACGTACGTGTGAGGAACGGCATGAGCTGCGCGAGGTCGGGGGTCTTGGAGCCCATCCGCCCGAAGATCAGCGCGAGGCCGGTGTTGAAGACGAACTGGAGCGCCAGCGTCGGGATGACCAGCAGCCAGGACAGCTTCGGGTAGTTGCCGAACGCGACCGTGACGATCACCACGACGATCATCGAGTACAGCAGCTGCTGGAGCTGCTGCATCGAGAAGGAGATCGGCAGGGAGGCGCGCGGGAAGTGCAGGGCACGGACCAGGCCGAGGTTGCCGGGGATGGCCCGGACTCCCGCCATCAGCGAGCTCTGGGTGAAGGTGAAGACGAAGATGCCCGTCACCAGGAAGGGGATGTAGACCCCCTTCTCCATGCCCCGGCCCGCGTTCATGATCAGGCCGAAGATCAGGTAGTACACCAGCGCGTTGAGCAGCGGGGTCGCCACCTGCCAGATCTGGCCGAGCCTCGCCTCGCTGTACTGCGCCATCAGCTTGGCCCGGGAGAACGCCATGATGAAGTGGCGCCGGTCCCAGAGCTGCCGCACGTACTGGGCCAGGGTCGGCCGGGCACCGCTGACGGACAGGCCGTACTTCCTGGCGAGCTCCGCGGGGCTCAGCCCGGCGTCTTCGGACGGCGGCTTGCTCGTGGCGAGGGCGCCATCCTGGGTTGTGTCACTCACAAGTTGAAACTTTCCGTCTTCAAGATGCGGCAGAAGGTGGCATCGGGCCTGGGGCGCTCGGCCCGTGAACGTGCATGGTCCGTGATCACGTGTGTTCCGTGACCGCGTCATGTTCTCAGACGCGAGCGTGTCAGATGACAGGCGGTCGGCCCAGCCGGGTCAGCCGCCAGACCGTGCGCCACTTCATGGGGCGCCGGGGACCGCAGGGGGTGGTCCATCCCTCTTTGAACCCACCGAACCAGGCCTTGAGCGCCGGTGCCGAGGGCCTGCGCAGGAGCGTCAGCAGGAGCCAGACGCCCAGGTAGACCGGGACCAGCGGGGCGGGCAGGTTACGGCGGGCGAGCCACACCCGGTTACGGGCAACCATACGGTGATAGACCGCGTGCCGGGAGGGGGCGGTCGTCGGATGCAGGAGCACCATGTCCGCCCGGTAGTCGATCAGCCACCCCGCGTCGAGCGCCCGCCAGGCCAGGTCGGTCTCCTCGTGCGCGTAGAAGAACTCCCCCGGCAACCCTCCGACCTGCTGGAACACCGACGTGCGGACGGCATTGGCGCCGCCCAGGAAGGTGGTCACACGGGAGGAGCGCATCGGGTCCGAGGCGCGCAACCGGGGCACGTGCCGGCGCTGGGTCTCGCCGGACTCCGGATCGGCGATCCGGAAGCTGACGATCCCGAGCCGGGGGTCCTCGGCGAAGGCCTGCCGGCACAGCTCGGCGGTGTCGGTGCGCTCCAGCAGCCCGTCGTCGTCGAGGAAGAGCAGGGCGTCGACCTCGCTGCCGCCGGGGCCGAAGGCCTCGATGCCGACGTTGCGGCCGCCGGGGATGCCCAGGTTCTCGGGCAGCTCGACGGTGCGCAGGCCCGGCAGCACACCCTCCAGCCCGGTGACCTTGACGCCCTGGCCCACGACGACGACCTCGACCGGGTCGCCCTCCTGGCGGGCCACCGAGTCGAGGAGGGCCTTGAGCTCGTCGGGGCGGTTGCCCATCGTGATGATCACGGCGCCCAGCCGCATCGGCGTCGTCACTTGAGCCTGCTGGAGGCCAGGATCGACACCAGGTGCAGCACCGTCTGGAGCATCGCGATGCCGGCCAGCACGGCGACGCCGAGCCGGGTGAAGAACAGGTCGCCCCGCATCTGGTCCGCGATCGCCAGCAGCAGGATGAGCAGCGAGGCCTCGATGCCGAGGACGAGCCGGTGGAACTTGAGCGCGGACGCGGCCCGGCGGGCGAGCGCCATGCCGGAGGAGCGCGGCTCGGCGGCGGACTCGGCGACGGGCTCCTTGCCGGTCTGGTGCCGGGCGACGCCGACCAGGTCGGTCTCGGCCTTGATCAGGATGGCGCCGAGGGCCGCGAGGGTGCCCAGGAAGGCCCACAGCCAGTCGATCCGGCCGGTGCCCCACAGATCGGAGGCGCGCAGGCCGAAGCCGACGAGGACCGCCGCGTCGCACAGGTAGGCGCCGACGCGGTCCAGGTAGACGCCGGAGAGGGAGTACTGCTTCTTCCATCGGGCGACCTCGCCGTCGACGCAGTCGAGCAGCAGGTACATCTGGACCGCGACCACGCCGAGGACGGCGCCCCAGATGCCCGGCACGAGCAGCGCCGGGGCGGCCAGGACGCCGGCGAGGGTCATCAGGTAGGTCAGCTGGTTGGGCGTGACCTTGGTGTTCACCAGGACGCGGGTGATGCGCAGGGAGATCTCGCGCATGTACAGACGACCGCCCCAGTGCTCGCCACTGCGCCGGTCCTTGACGCCCGGCGGGTGAACGACGGGCCGGAGTTCAGCTACGGATGGTCTTGGCATAGTCGGCGTAAGCGTCCCTGATCTCGGCTGCGGACAGATTGAGGTGCTCCAGGATCGTGAAGCGTCCCGGACGGGTCTGGGGGGCGTACTCGACGGCCGCGACGAACTCGTCCACGCTGAACCCGATCTCGGCGGGCAGTACGGGCAGTCCGTGGCCGCGCAGCGACTCGACGAACAGCCCGGCCTGCTCGTCGGCGCCGCGCAGGAACATCGCGAAGGCGGCGCCGAGGCCGACCTGCTCGCCGTGGAGCGCGGAGCGCCCCGGGTAGAGCAGGTCGAAGGCGTGGCTGATCTCGTGGCAGGCGCCGGACGCCGGCCGGGTGTCCCCGCTGATCGACATGGCGATGCCGGTGAGCACCAGGGCCTCGGCGAGCACCGTGAGGAACGTGTCGTCGCCGCAGCCGCCGGGGTGGCGCAGCACGGCTTCGCCGGCCGTACGGGCCATGGCGGCGGCCAGGCCGTCCACGGGCTCCCCGGTGATCTTGTGCGAGAGCTCCCAGTCGGCGATGGCCGAGATGTTGGAGAGGGCGTCGCCGATGCCGGAGCGGACGAACCGCACCGGGGCGTCGCGGATCACGTCGAGGTCGATGACCATCGCGATCGGCGTGGGCACGCCGTAGGAGCCGCGGCCGTTGTCGTTGTCCAGCGTGGCCACGGGCGAGCAGATGCCGTCGTGCGCCAGGTTGGTGGCGACGGCCACCATGGGCAGCCCGACCCGCGCCGCGGCGTACTTCGCCACGTCGATGATCTTGCCGCCGCCCAGGCCGACGACGGCGTCGTAGCGGCGGCCCTTTATGTCGTCGGCCAGCTTGACGGCGGAGTCGATGGTGCCGTCGGCGACCGGGTACCAGTCGGCGTGCGGCAGTACGGGCTCCAGCTTGGAGCGCAGCAGCTGGCCGGAGCCGCCGCTGATCGCGATCGCCAGCTTGCCGGACGCCGAGATCCGCTGGTCGGCCAGGAGGCCGGCCAGGTCGTCCATGGCGCCGCGGCTGATGTCGACGACGACCGGGGAGGGGATGAGCCTCGTCAGTACTGGCATGCGATCGTCCGGCCCTTGGCGAGGTCGTCGTGGTTGTCGATCTCGACCCACTTGACGTCGCCGATGGGGGCCACGTCGATGACGAAGCCGTCGTTGACGAGCTGCTGGTAGCCGTCCTCGTAGTACAGGTCGGGGTCGCGCTCGAAGGTGGTCTTCAGCGCCTCGGCGAGGGCCTCGGCGGCCTCCGGCTCGATGAGGGTGACGCCGATGTACTCGCCGGTGGCGTCGGACGGCTCCATCAGCTTGGTGATCTTCCGCGCGCCCTTGGCGCCGTCGACGACGACCTTCATCTCCTCGTCGGCCAGGTTCTTGACCGTGTCGAGGGCGAGGATGATCTTCTGGCCGTTGCCGCGGGCGTCGAGCAGGGTCCGCTCGACGGAGACCGGGTGGACGGTGTCGCCGTTGGCGAGGATCACACCCTGCTTCAGGACGTCACGGGCGCACCACAGGGAGTAGGCGTTGTTCCACTCCTCGGCCTTGTCGTTGTCGATCAGCGTGATCTTGACGCCGTACTTGGCCTCCAGGGCCTCCCGGCGCTCGTACACGGCCTCCTTGCGGTAGCCGACGACGATCGCGACCTCGGTGAGGCCGACCTCGGCGAAGTTTCCGAGGGTGAGGTCCAGCACGGTCAGGCTGTCCTCGGCGCCTTCGGGACCGACGGGCACGAGGGCCTTGGGCAGGGTGTCGGTGTAGGGACGCAGGCGGCGTCCGGCACCGGCAGCGAGTACAAGGCCGATCATGCTGGTTCTCCTTCGTCATGTACGGCGGGTGCCCCGGAGGAGACCCAGAAGCGGATGCTCTCCACGAGCACCACCAGTGCCACGAACACGGCCAGGGCCGTGAGCGCGACGGGGAAGTCCGTGGCGCGCGTCGCCAGGACGGAGGCCAGGGCCGCGGTCAGCAGGACCCGGCCTTCGTGGCCGCCGATCGTCCACACCAGCCACCGCGGGGGCGCGCCCGATCCACCGCGGATGCGGTAGACCGTGTCGTAGTGATGGTAGGCGACCGCCGCGACCAGTCCGAATGCGGCGGGAAGGGCCCCGGGTACGTCCGCCTTGACGGCGAGCGCGAGGACGGTCACGTACTCGGCGGCCCGGAAGAGCGGCGGGAGCAGCCAGTCGAGGGGGCCCTTGAGCGGGGCGGCCACGGCCGCCCCGGCGAGCACGGCGTACAGCGCGGCGGCGCCCAGGACCGTCACGGAGCCGAACGGCTCGTACCAGGCGGCGCCGATCAGGGCCGCAGCGCCGAGCACGGCGAACGGCAGGTGCAGGGAGCGCGCCGGGACGGCCGCGGCCCGGGCGACGAGGGACGCGACCGGGCCGGAGTCGGCGAGGTCGGCCAGCGCCTGGGCGGCCCTGTCCGTGCGGACGGCCTTGCGGGTCAGCGAGCGCAGCACCCGGCCGGCGGTGGTGTAGAGGGCGCCGAAGGCGCAGCCGGTGAGCAGGGCGTAGAAGACGATCCGGGGGGTGGTGGCCGCGGTCAGCACCGCGATCATGGCCCAGCGCTCGCCGATCGGCAGGATGATCATCCGCCGGACCCAGACCGTCCAGCCGACGCTGTCGAGCTTGTCGGAGAGGGCGGCCGTGGGGCTGGTGTTCGCCGTGGCGTCGTGGTTGGCCTCGTTGAAGGCGAAGTCCACGACGTGGCGGCAGGTCATGAGGATCATCGCGCCGAGCGCGAGGGCCCACACGTCGTCGCCGTCGCGGGCCGCGCCGAGCGCGAGGCCCGCGTAGAAGGAGTACTCCTTCGCGCGGTCGAAGGTGGCGTCGAGCCAGGCGCCCATCGTCGAGTACTGGAGCGAGTAGCGGGCGAGCTGCCCGTCCGTGCAGTCCAGGACGAAGGAGACGAGGAGCAGCACACCGGCCGCGATGTAGCCGCCGCGCTCGCCGGTGGCGGCGCAGGCGGCCGCTATCAGCGCGGTGATCAGCGAGGCGGTGGTGACCTGGTTCGGGGTCAGGCCGCGGCGCGCGCACCAGCGGGCGATGTAGCGCGAGTACGGGCTGATGAAGAAGGTGGTGAAGAACCCGTCGCGGGACTTCACGGCGGTGCGCAGCCGTACGGCCTCGTCGTCCACGGCGGCGACGGCGGCGTCCGCCGCGGCGCGCTCGGCGTCGGTGGCGGGGACGGCGGCGACCAGGGTGCCGAGCTCGGGGCGCTGGACGGGGGTGCCGGCGGCCTCGACGGCGGCGGCGAGCCGGTCCGCGTACGGGCCGGCGCCCTCCGCCGGCAGGGCCGCGGCCTTGTCCAGGGCCGCGCGGGCACCCGGCTGGACGGCGAAGGCGCCGGTCACGGCGCAGGCGTCGAAGCGCGGGTCGGTCAGCGCGAGCCGCAGGGCGTGGACGTGTCCGACGAAGGCGCTGTCGACGACGGCGACGCGCTGGTCGGCGGGTACGCCGGCCAGCACTGCGGCGGTCCCTTCAGGGCCGGCGGCCGGGCGGACGTCGAAGCCGAGGGAGCGCAGCTCGTCGGTGAGCGGTGATCCGGGGACCGGCAGGCCGGTGAGGATGACGGTCGACAGACGGACTCACTCCTTGCAGCGAACACTGGACGGGCGCCCCCTGTGGGGGGCGGCGGCACGTCGGCAGAGGCTATCGGATGAATGGAAGCGGGGGTTCACCACCCGTTTACTCCCCGATAAGCCGAATATTCCGGGGCTTCGGGCCCCGGCGCGATCATCATTGACGATCGCGGTGAGATACCACAAACCCGCGGTGCGGGGGTGCTCCGCCACCGCCGCTTACCACGCTGCGCGGGCGGACATGCGCGGATGGCCGAAGTGGGGACAAGCCTCTTTTGTACGGCAGACTGAAGGTCGAAGTCCGAAGCGAAGGATGGGTATGCCGACCACACCAGCCACCGCCGCGAACACCGCGTCCCCCGGCACCGGCACTCAGGAACCGATCATGCTCGAACTGGTCGATGAGTCCGGCAACACCATCGGCACGGCGGAGAAGCTCTCCGCCCATCAGGCACCCGGTCTGCTGCACCGGGCCTTCTCCGTGTTCCTCTTCGACGAGCAGGGCCGCCTGCTGCTCCAGCAGCGGGCCCTCGGGAAGTACCACTCCCCCGGCGTCTGGTCGAACACCTGCTGCGGTCACCCCTACCCCGGGGAGTCGCCGTTCGCGGCGGCGGCCCGGCGGACCCACGAGGAGCTGGGCCTGTCGCCCTCGCTGCTCGCGGAGGCGGGAACCGTGCGCTACAACCACCCGGACCCCGCGTCGGGCCTGGTGGAGCAGGAGTACAACCACCTTTTCGTGGGACTCGCGCAGTCGCAGCTGCGGCCGGATCCGGAGGAGGTCGGGGACACCGCGTTCGTGACCGCCGAGGAGCTGGCCAAGCGGCACGCCGAGGCGCCGTTCTCCGCCTGGTTCATGACCGTCCTGGACGCGGCCCGGCCCGCGATCCGCGAACTGACCGGGGATGCCGCGGGCTGGTAGCCCGTACGCCGTCTCAGCCCGCGGGTGCGGCGAGCGGCAGGGCCGCCCAGATGACCTTGCCGCCCGTCGAGGTGTGCTCGACGTCGCAGACCCCGCCGGACTCGCGCGTGACCTCGCGCACCAGCAGCAGGCCCCGGCCGCCGGTCTGGCCGAAATCCGCCTCCAGCGCCTTGGGGCGGTACGGGTGGTTGTCCTCGACCGCCACCCGTACCCAGTCCCGGCCGATGGCGACCTCGACCGCGACCTCCGGCGAGAGCAGGGCCGCGTGCCGGACCGAGTTCGTCACCAGTTCGGAGACGATCAGCAGCAGCGAGTACACGAGGTCCCGGTCGGCCGGGACGCCCTGGCGCCCGAGCAGGTCGCGCACGGCCCGGCGGGCCTGCGGAACGGATTCTTCTACAGCGGGCACGGTGAACCGCCACACGCCCTCGTAGGCGAGGGGGTCGGCCGGGGCGGCCGGCTCCCCCTCCTTGGCTGGCGGGACGCTCCCGCTGACATCCATCTTCCGGCCCCCGTCTTCGCGCTCGATCGTCTCCACGCGTCAAGAGTGGGGAGCGGACCGGTCCGGACCGGACCCCTGACCAGAAGTCAGCGTCAATCGGACGCTTTCTGATCGTTGGCGTATGACAGCGTCAGTTGTGCGACCGTTCCTGGTCTTCTGCGGGCCCCTTCTCGGCCGTGCTCCCCGGCCCGGCCGCGTCCGCCGGAACCTCGTCTTCCCTGACCAAGCCCAGAATGCGCCGGGCGCTCATGCCCAGGAGCACCAGGCTCAGCCCGTCGAACAGCAGGGCGAGCGAGAAGAAGGTTCCGATCACGTAGAGACTGCTGCTCGGCCAGTTGGCGAGGATCAGGAAGCCCAGCAGGATTCCGAAGGCGCCCTGGACCAGGTTGACCCAGAGGTTCGTCCCGCGCACCACCAGGCCGCCGACCAGCCGGAACAGCCCGCCGATGAGGAAGAACAGCGCGGCGAACATGGTCAGCGCCTCGGCGCTCGCCCCGGGCCGGCGCAGGATCACGAAGCCGGCGGCGATGTTGATCGCGGCGACGACGACGGCGAGCCAGACGTGGTTGCTCTTGCGGGACTGGAACGCCTGGACCAGGCCCACCAAGCCGCCGGCCAGCAGCAGCCAGCCGAAGAGGAACATCGTGGTCAGCGTGGCGAACCCGGCGTAGAACAGACCGATCAGCCCGGCCACCACCAGGAGCAGTCCGAGCACGGCCAGCAGCCCGAAACTGCGCTTGAGCTGCTTCCTGTCCTTGGCTCCCGCCCCGGACGAGGCTGCGGCTGCGGCTGCGGACGAGGCCCCGGCTCCGGCCCCGGAACGGTCTGCGCCCATGGTCGTGCCACCTTTCAGCACCCCCCGGACGGACTCCCCTTGATCATAGGATCGGCCGACCGGGATAGCATCCGGCGCATGGACGCAGCCCAGGAAGCAGCCCTCCTGCACACCGTCGCCGACGGGGTCGCCACGGTCGTCATCTCCCATCCCGCCAAGCGCAACGCCATGACGGCGGCGATGTGGCGGGCGCTCCCGGCGGTACTGGACGGGCTCGCGGCCGATCCGGCCGTACGCGTGCTCGTCCTGACCGGGGCCGGACCGACCTTCTGCGCGGGGGCCGACATCTCCTCGCTGACCGGGAACGAGGACCCGCAAGCGCTGGCCGTGGCCGCGGAGGAGGCCCTGGCCGCCTTCCCGAAGCCGACGCTCGCGGCGGTCCGCGGATTCTGCGTGGGCGGCGGCAGCCAGCTGGCGGCCGCCTGTGACCTGCGCTTCGCGGAGGAAGGGGCGTCGTTCGGGGTGACCCCGGCGAAACTGGGCATCGTCTACCCCGCGTCCTCGACCCGCCGGCTGGCCTCGCTGGTCGGCCCGGCGGCGGCCAAGTACCTGCTCTTCTCGGCCGAGTTGATCGACGCGGAGCACGCGCTGCGGGCCGGCTTCCTGAACGAGCTGCTGCCGGCCGGACAACTGGACAAGCGCGTGGCGGACTTCGCCCGCGTACTGACCACCCGCTCCCAGCTGACCCAGGCGGCGGCCAAGGAGTTCGCGAACGGGCGGACGGACCGGGACGCGTACTGGGCGGAGCAGGCGGCCGGGAGCGGCGACACCGCGGAGGGCGTCGCCGCGTTCCTGGAACGCCGTGCGCCGGCGTTCGGCTGGACCGCGGGGCCCGCTACGCGAGGTCCTGGCGGGCGTTGAGCGCGCGCAGCCGCGCCACGATCTCGGCCGGGGCCTTGTCGGGCGAGCCGGCGTCGTAGGGCGGCTGCGGGTCGTACTCGGTCATCAGCTGGACGGTCTGGGCGTACTCGTCGCCAGCGATCCGGCCGAGGAGGCCGAGGCCCATGTCGATGCCGGAGGACACCCCGGCGGCGGTGACGTACTTCCCGTCGTACACGACGCGCTCACCGGTGGGCTCGGCGCCGAAGGCGGGCAGCTGGTCCAGGTAGAGCCAGTGGCTTGCCGCCCGCCGCCCCTCCAGCAGCCCTGCGGCGGCCAGCAGGAGCGAGCCGGTGCAGACGGAGGTGGTCCACGTCGTGGTGGCGTCGACGGTGCGCAGCCAGTCGACGACGGCGGGGTTCTCCATCTCCGGCTCGGGGTGGGGCCCGCCGGGCACGACGACGATGTCGGGCCTGGTCACCTCGTCGAGCCCCTTGTCGGCGACGAGCGCGAGCGCGCCGCTGTCGGTGCGCACCGGCCCGGGCCGCTCCGAGACGAACACGACCTCGGAGTCGGGCAGCCGCCCCAGGGTGTCGAAGGGCCCGATGGCGTCGAGCGCGGTGAACCGGTCGTAGAGCAGTACGGCGATCTGCATGTTTCCTCCAGAGTGGTGAAGAATCGGGTCCGCTACGCGGAATCGGGACCGAAGCGGCGGCGGTATTCGGCCGGGGGCTGGCCCAGGGTCTTCACGAAGGCGCGGCGGAGGGCCTCCGGGGTGCCGTAGCCGCAGGCCCGGGAGATCTGGGCGACCCCGTCGCCCGTGTCCTCCAGGAGCCGCCGCGCGTGCTCGACGCGTACGCGCTCCACGTAGCGGCCGGGCGTCACCCCCGTCTCCGCCTGGAAGGCCCGGGCGAAGTGCCGCGGCGAGAGCCGGGCGCGCGCCGCCAGGGCCTCCACGCTCAGGTCCGCGCCCGGATGCTCCGTGATCCACTGCTGCACCTCCCGCAACGGATCCCGCTGCGCGGTCTGCGCCGCCAGCTGCGCGCTGAACTGCGCCTGGTTGCCGGGCCTGCGCAGGAACACCACCAGGTGGCGCGCGATGCTCAGCGCCAGCTCCCTGCCGTGGTCCTCCTCCACCAGCGCCAGCGCGAGGTCGATCCCGGCCGTGACCCCCGCCGAGGTGGCCACCGGGCCGTCCCGTACGTAGATCGGGTCCGGTTCGACGGTCACCGCCGGGTAGTCCCGGGCCATCCGCTCGCATACGTACCAGTGCGTCGTGGCCCGCCGCCCGTCCAGCAGCCCGGCCTCGGCCAGCAGCAGCCCGCCCGTGCAGACGGACACCAGCCGCTCCGCGCCACCCCCGTGCGCGCGCAGCCACTCGGTCAGCCGGGGCTCGAAGTCCCCCCGGTACTGGCCGCCCGGCACGAGCAGCGTGGTGCCCGCCCCCGGCCGCGCGCTCTCCAGGTCCCCGTCCGGCACCAGCGTGAGCCCGCTGCTCGTCCGTACGGGCGCCCCGCCGAGCGCGACCGTGCGGATCGCGTACCCGGCCCCCGCCCGCTCCGGGAAGCGGCCGACCGCGGCGAACACCTCCACGGGCCCGGTCACGTCCAGGCTCTGCAGACCGTCGTAGAGGACGACGAGCACGTTTCGCGACGACATGACCCCATGGTGTGACGCGGGCGCCGGTGGCCGCAATGACGCTCATCCCACCTTTACGGCCATGCCCCGGCGCGCGGATAGGATCGACGGACCATGACTGCAACCCTCGTCGCCAAGAACCTCACCGCCGCGCACGGTGAGCGCACGCTCTTCGCCGATCTCGACCTCGTCGTCGCCCCCGGCGACGTCATCGGCCTCGTCGGCGTCAACGGCGCCGGAAAGTCCACCCTGCTGCGCCTGCTCGCCGGCCTGGACACGCCCGAGACCGGCGAGCTGCGGCTCTCCCCGCCCACCGCCGCCGTCGGCCACCTGCCCCAGGAGCCGGAGCGGCGCCCCGAAGAGTCCGTACGGGACTTCCTGGCCCGGCGCACGGGCGTCGCCACCGCCCAGGCGGCGCTGGACGCGGCGACCCAGGGCCTGGTCGACGGGACCCCGGGCGCGGACGACGCGTACGCGACGACCCTGGACCAGTGGCTGAACCTCGGCGGCGCCGACCTCGACGAGCGCGCCGAGGAGGTCGCCGACGAGCTCGGGCTGGCCGTCAGCCTGGACCTGCCGATGACCGCGCTGTCCGGCGGCCAGGCGGCCCGCGCGGGCCTCGCCTCGCTGCTGCTCTCCCGCTACGACGTCTTCCTGCTCGACGAGCCGACCAACGACCTGGACCTGGAGGGTCTGGAGCGCCTGGAGCGGTTCGTGAAGGGCCTGCGCGCGGGCACCGTCGTGATCAGCCACGACCGCGAGTTCCTGACCCGCACGGTCACCAAGGTCCTCGAACTCGACCTGGCGCAGCAGCAGATCAACCTCTACGGCGGCGGCTACGACGCCTATCTGGAGGAGCGCGAGCGGGCCCGTACGCACGCCCGCGAGGAGTTCGACGAGTACGCGGGCAAGAAGGCGGCCCTGGAGGGCCGCGCCCAGATGCAGCGCAACTGGATGGACAAGGGCGTCCGCAACGCCCGCCGCAAGGCGAGCGACAACGACAAGATCGGCAAGAACCTTCGGGGCGAGTCCAGCGAGAAGCAGGCCGCCAAGGCCCGCCAGACGCAGCGCGCCATCGAGCGGCTCGAAGTCGTCGACGAGCCCCGCAAGGAGTGGGAGCTGCGGATGGAGATCGCGGCGGCGCCGCGCTCCGGCTCGGTCGTCGCCACCCTGAACGAGGCGTCCGTGCGGCGCGGGGACTTCTCCTTCGGCCCGGCCAGCCTGCAGATCGACTGGGCGGACCGGGTGGCGATCACCGGCGCCAACGGCGCGGGCAAGTCCACGCTCCTCGCCGTCCTCCTCGGCCGGCTGGTGCCCGACTCCGGTGCGGCCACGCTCGGTTCGGGCGTACTGGTCGGCGAGGTGGACCAGGCGCGCGGGCTCTTCCTCGGGGACGAGCCGCTGCTGGAGGCCTTCTGCGCGGCGGTGCCGGAGACCGAGCCGGCCGAAGTGCGGACCCTGCTGGCCAAGTTCGGCCTGAAGGCGGCGCACGTCCTGCGGCCGGCGGCCACGCTCTCCCCCGGCGAGCGCACGCGGGCGGCCCTGGCGCTGCTCCAGGGCCGCGGGGTGAATCTGCTGGTGCTCGACGAGCCCACGAACCACCTGGACCTGCCGGCGATCGAACAGCTGGAGTCGGCCCTGGACGCGTACGAGGGCACCCTGCTGCTGGTCACCCACGACCGCCGGATGCTGGACGCGGTGCACGTGACCCGCCGTCTGGAAGTCGCGAACGGCAAGGTCACCGAGCTCTAGCGGTCGTCCGGCCGCTACGGCCCGGGCATCGCCGCTCGGGCCGTCACTGCGCGCGCCGCAACTGCTCGGGCCGTTACCGCCCGGGCCGTTACCGCCCGGGCTGTTACTGCCCGGGCGCGCGCCGCTTGCGCGCGAGCCTGGCGGCCACGAAGCCGCGCGGCAGGTGCCGGACGGCGAGCGCGTACGCCTGGTAGCGGCGGCCGGTGATGCTCACCGGCCGGCGCAGCGCCAGGTCCCGCAGCGCCTTGGCCACCACGGCCTCGGGCTCCAGCCACACCGCCTCGCGCAGGGAGCTGACGTCCATCCCGGCGCGCGCCTGGAACTCGGTGCGGGTGAATCCCGGGACCACTGCCAGGACCCTGACCCCGTACGGCGCCATGTCCACCCGCAGGGACTCGCTGAACGCGGTGACCCAGGCCTTGGCGGCCCCGTACGTCCCGGTCGGCAGCAGCCCGGCCACCGAGGAGACGTTCACCACGGCGCCCCGACGGCGGGCGCGCAGCCCCGGCAGCACGGCGTGGGTGAGCCGCAGCGGGACCTTCACCAGCAGGTCGAGCAGCCGCTCCTCGTCCTCGACGGGGCTGTACGGGAAGGGTGCGGGGAGCCCGAAGCCCGCGTTGTTGACCAGGATGTCCACGGGCCGGTCCCGGTCGGCGAGCCGCTCGGCGACGGCCGTGCAGTCCGCCGGGTCCAGCAGATCGGCGGGCAGCACCTCGCTGGCCGTGCCGAACTCCCGGCCGAGCTCCCGGGCCACGGCTTCGAGGCGGTCCTTGTCGCGGGCGACCAGGACGAGCTCGCAGCCCTTGGCCGCGAAGCCGCGGGCGAAGGCGGCGCCGAGTCCGGCACTGGCCCCGGTGATCAGAACGGTGGTCAAGAGAGGGTCACTTCCTTACGGGGTGTGCGGGCGCTGCGGGGTGAAGTCCGTGGTCGACGGCGATCCGTAGGCCTGGGCCACGTCGACCAGGAACCGGGCCTCGTCGTCGAGGTCGCCGCCCTCGGCGGAGGTCTGCATCGCGGCGGGCAGTTCCCACACCGCGTCCTCCCCCGGCTGCCCGGGCCGTCCGGCGAGCTTCGCCTGCCGCGCCTCCTTCAGTACGCAGGCCAGTGCGGCCGCGGTGCGCCGCTGCTCGGGGATCCCGTGCCCGGTGACGTGGCTGCGGGCGAGCTCCGGAACGCCCGGGGCGACGTACTCGCCGAGGATCAGGATCGCGTCGCGGGTCTCGATCACCTTGCGGTACACCAGCAGGTTGCGCGGGACGGGCGGCCACAGGAGCTCCACGACCCGGCCGGCCCGCGGCTTGGTGAGGGCGACGTGCGGGACGGCCTGGACCAGGTCGTGCCAGAGCGGCCACAGCCGCCAGGCGGTGGCGATGTCGGCGCTCGTGCGGCGCAGCGTGAACAGGGTGGGCACGAGGATCGCGGCGGCCCGCAGCAGTCCGTGCAGGTTCATCATCAGCGGCAGGGCGGGCATCGCCCAGGTGCTGGCGAACAGGGCCTTGAGCAGGTACACGAACCAGAACAGGCCGGCGAGCGCGGTACCGAGGCCGAACAGCCGCAGGCCGGCGGCCAGGCCCCGGCTCTCGGTGCGGCGGCTGTAGCGCCAGCAGAGGGCGACGCAGGTGGTGTTGGCGAGCAGGTGCGCGGTGATCAGGAGCAGCCAGTAGGCGAGGGAGGGCACCGGATCGCCCTGCGGCGGGATGGTGTGCACGGTGTGCGCGGGGGCGGCCGTGTCCAGCACCACGAGGGTGGTCAGCCAGGCCACCGTGCCCACCCAGGAGGCGAGTTGGAGGACCCTGCCTCCGGTGGCGGCGGCGACGAAGTAGAGCACGGTGCCCGCGGACAGCACGCCGATCAGGTTGCGGACGAGGCCGACGGAGTGCGCGTAGTGCGGGTCGCGCATCGCGTACGCGACGACGTCCGGGAGGTTCAGGGTCATCGCGGCGGCCGCGGTGGCGACGGCGAGCCACAGGCCGCGCTGCTGCGGGGAGCGCAGGGCGGCCGGGGCGCGCAGCAGGACCGCTGTCCAGAGGCAGACGACGCTGGGCACGGCCAGCGAGTCGCCGAAGGCGGTGAGGTCAGCGGCGTCCATGGCTCCCCCGCCCGTAGCCCATGGCGGATTCCAGCCAGGCGAGGGTGCCGCGGGGTGCGGCGGCCGACTGCGGGCAGGGGCCCGTCGTGCGGATGCGGATCATGCTGGCCAGCATTTCCGCCTCCTGCTCCTGGCTGGTGGTGTAGTTGGTGCGCCCGAGGACGACCGGGACCTGCCCGTCGTTGTCCTCGGCCTCCAGGGAGTTGTGGCCGAACAGGATGTGCCCGAGCTCGTGGAGCACGATGTGCTCGCGGTGCAGCGCGGTGGTCTGGGCCTCGTAGAAGACGAAGTCGACGCTGTCGGTGCCCACCCACAGTCCGCAGACCCCCGATTCAGCCGCCTCCTTGGGGAGCGGGTGGAGGTGGATGGGGCGGCCCCGCTGCTCGGCGATCCGGTTGCACAGCCCTTCGATGGAGAAGGGATGGGTCAGATCCAGATGGCCGAGAATCTTCTCGCACCGTTTACGGAGGCTGGGTTGCGAGTGGGGCATGTGATCCCTCTTCGGACCCTTTCGCGGGCAGCGTCGGTAGGCGTGCGTGGGCGTGGGCATGGCGTCCTGTGCCTTCAAGGCGGCCTCTGGGAGTGGGGTCCTGAGGGGAGAAACGGAAGCCCGCTCACCACTCGGCGAACGGGCGTTCCACCATGCCTACAGATCTTGTACGGGAGTTCGCAAGGTGTGTGCCCAGGTGGGGTGCCTATTCGGCCATCCCCGAACCCCCCGATTCCGGCGTGCGCGGCCGGATACCGAGGACCAGCAGGCCGTAGCCTACGGCCAGCAGGACCGCCGGTACCAGCAGGGCCAGCGGCAGCAGGCTCCACGGCCCGAGCCCCATGGTGAACAGGGCGAGGGCGATGATGCCGAACGCGACCGACGCGACGACGGTGACACCGAGGTTCGACAGGTTCCGCTCACGGGGGCGGGCCAGCTCGGCGTCCACCTGACGGCGTGCCACGTCGAGCGCCATGCGGTGGACGCGCTCGTGCTCCCGCAGCAACCGCCAGTTCTCGGGGCTGACGCCCTCCAGGTGCGGGGGAACGGAATCCTCGTCGGGCCGCTCGCGCGGCTCGCGTCCTCCGTCCGGCATCCGTCCTCGGCCCGGCACGCTCGACGCCGCCATGGAGAAGCCTCCCTTACTCCGGTTACTTCAGTGCGTAGGAAGCCGCGAGGATGCCGGCCAGCGATTCCATGAGCGGGACGTGCCGGTCGGCGAGGTCGGCGAAGCGGGGTGCGTCGACGGAGAGTACGCCTATCTTCTCGGTGCCGTGGATGACCGGGACGGCGATGACCGCTTCGTATCCCGTTCCCCCGGGGATGAGATAGGACTGCGTCACGAGCTTGCCGTCGATCCTGAAGGTCGTTCCGGTGCCGCCGAGGATCTCGTTCTTCATGTGCGCCGCGCCGACCGGGTCGATGTTGGGCCTGGGCTGCCGGTACCCGGGAAAGGTGCCCTCCAGGGTGAAGCCGTCCGTGGCGGCGTCGTACCGGTAGAAACTGCACCGCGCCCGCGGCACGAGCCTCGGCTGCAGCGGCGGGGCGGTGAGGTCGACCGCTCCGGCCAGGACCTGGTCGAGGATCTCCTTGCGCAAATCCTTGAGATCGTCGACCGTCGTCTGGGGCAGAGGGGACGGAACCCGGGCCCGGTCCGCATAGAGCACGGCCAGGTCCCTGATCTTGTCGCTCAGGGGGCCCAGCGTGCTCGAGTAGAGCTTCGTGACCTCAGCGTTCGTCTGGCTGGCGTATTCCTTGGCCCGCTTCTCGCCGTTCTCCGCGAACCGCTTCTCGAAGTGGGTGATCAGGACGACACCGCAGGCGGAGACGCCGGCTATGAGGGCCCAGCGCTGCTTGTCGGCCCCGGTGGCCCCGTCGGCCCACACCGAGACGACGGCGACGGCCACACCGAGGACGGCGGAGAAGAGCAGGAACAGGTAGTGGACGCCCCGTTGGGCCAGCCATTGCTTCATCCGTACGTGCCGCTCCCCGCAGGTGGAAGGTCTGGGATCGCAGAATCCCATGTTTTTCCGTGCGGTGACTCGGAGTTGACGAAGCACGGGAAGTCAGCCCCGCGGCTCCCCGGGCCGGTGCCGGTGGAACCGCGGGACCGCGCCGCGCTCGGCGCTCGGCGCTCGCCGGAGGCCGGCGGCCCGGGCCCGCGGCCCGCGGCCCGGAGGCCGGAGGCCGGGGCCGGGGCCGGGGCCGGGGGCCGGGGCCGGGGCCGGGGCCGGGGGCCGGGGCCGGGGCCGGGGGCCGGGGCCGGGGGCCGCGGCCCGGAGCCCCGGGGCTCGCTAGCGCTTGCGGCGCTCCTCGGGGCCGCCCGTGAGGCCGGCGCGGCGCAGGGCGTCCGCCATCGCGCTGTTGGCCGGGGCCGGGGAGCCCCCGCCCTGGCGCTGCCCGCCCTGGCGCTGGCCGCCGCCGCCTTGACCCCGGCCCTGGCCACCCTGGCCCTGCCCGCCCTGGCCCTGGCCCTGGCCGCCTTGACCGCCGCCGCGCTGCTGCGGGGGACGGCCGCCGCCGCGCCGGTCCTGCCGGTCCTGGCGGTCCTCGCGCGGCCGGGGAGCGCCGCCCGCCGGGCGGTCGGCCTCGTCCTCCAGCCGCAGCGTCAGCGAGATCCGCTTGCGCGGGATGTCCACGTCCAGGACCTTCACGCGGACGATGTCGCCCGGCTTGACGACGTCCCGCGGGTCCTTGACGAAGTTCTTCGACAGCGCCGAGACGTGGGCCAGCCCGTCCTGGTGGACGCCGATGTCGATGAAGGCGCCGAACGCGGCCACGTTCGTGACCACGCCCTCCAGGATCATCCCGGGCGCCAGGTCGCCGATCTTCTCGACGCCCTCCTTGAAGGTGGCCGTCTTGAAGGCGGGCCGCGGGTCGCGGCCCGGCTTCTCCAGCTCGCGCAGGATGTCCGTCACGGTCGGCAGGCCGAAGGCCTCGGTGACGAACTGCTCCGGCCTCAGCGAGCGCAGCACGCCGGTGTTGCCGATCAGCGCCGCCACGTCACTGCCGGCCGTCTTGGCCATGCCCCGGACCAGCGGGTACGACTCGGGGTGCACGCTGGAGAGGTCCAGCGGGTCGTCCCCGCCACGGATCCGCAGGAAGCCCGCGCACTGCTCGTACGCCTTCGGGCCGAGCCGTGCCACGTCCTTGAGCGCCTTGCGGCTGCGGAAGGGGCCGTTGTCGTCGCGGTGGGCCACGATGTTCTCGGCGAGCCCGCCGCTGATGCCCGACACCCGCGAGAGCAGCGGAGCGGAGGCGGTGTTGACGTCCACGCCGACGCCGTTCACGCAGTCCTCGACCACCGCGTCGAGCGAGCGCGAGAGCTTCACCTCGGAGAGGTCGTGCTGGTACTGGCCGACGCCGATCGACTTGGGGTCGATCTTGACGAGCTCGGCGAGCGGGTCCTGGAGGCGGCGGGCGATGGACACCGCGCCGCGCAGCGACACGTCCATGTCCGGGAGTTCCTGCGAGGCGAACGCGGAGGCCGAGTACACGGAGGCCCCCGCCTCGGACACCATCACCTTGGTGAGCTTCAGCTCGGGGTGGCGGGTGATCAGGTCCCCGGCGAGCTTGTCGGTCTCGCGCGAGGCCGTGCCGTTGCCGATGGCGATCAGCTCGACCGCGTGCTCCTTGGCGAGGCGGGCCAGCTTGGCGAGCGACTCGTCCCACTTGTTGGCGGGCACGTGCGGGTAGATCACCTCCGTGGCGACGACCTTGCCGGTGGCGTCCACGACGGCGACCTTCACACCGGTGCGGAAGCCCGGGTCGAGGCCGAGCGTGGCCCGGGTGCCGGCCGGGGCGGCGAGCAGCAGGTCGCGCAGGTTGGCCGCGAAGACCCGTACGGCCTCGTCCTCGGCGGCGGCGCGCAGCCGCATCCGCAGGTCGATGCCGAGGTGCACCTGGATCTTCGTGCGCCAGGCCCAGCGGACGGTGTCGGCCAGCCACTTGTCGCCCGGGCGGCCGCGGTCGTTGATCCCGAAACGCCGGGCGACCATGCCCTCGTACGTGGACGGGCCGGGGGTCTCGCCCGGCGCCTCCGGCTCCAGGGTGAGGTCGAGGACGTCCTCCTTCTCCCCGCGCAGCATGGCGAGGACGCGGTGCGAGGGCAACGCGGTGAAGGGCTCGGCGAAGTCGAAGTAGTCGGCGAACTTGGCGCCCGCCTCCTCCTTGCCCTCACGGACCTTCGCGGCGAGCCGGCCGCGGCCCCACATGCGCTCGCGCAGCTCGCCGATCAGGTCGGCGTCCTCGCCGAAGCGCTCGGTCAGGATGGCGCGGGCGCCCTCCAGGGCCGCGGCCGGGTCGGCGACGCCCTGGTCGGCGTCGACGAACGCGGCCGCGGCGGCGGCCGGTTCCACCGACGGGTCGGCCAGCAGGCCGTCGGCGAGCGGCTCCAGGCCCGCCTCACGGGCGATCTGCGCCTTGGTGCGCCGCTTGGGCTTGAAGGGGAGGTAGATGTCCTCCAGCCGGGCCTTGGTGTCGGCCGCGTTGATCCGGGCCTCCAGTTCGGCGTCGAGCTTGCCCTGCTCCCGTACGGAGTCCAGGATCGCCGCGCGGCGGTCCTCCAGCTCGCGCAGATAGCGCAGCCGCTCCTCGAGGGTGCGCAGCTGGGCGTCGTCGAGCATCTCGGTCGCTTCCTTGCGGTAGCGCGCGATGAACGGCACGGTGGAGCCGCCGTCGAGCAGCTCGACGGCGGCCTTGACCTGCCGCTCCCGTACGCCGAGCTCCTCGGCGATCCTGCCTTCGATGGACATCGTCACGATCGGGTCCCGCCTGCCTTCGTTTGCACTGGAAGGCTGCCAATTGTGGCAGGTGGCGGTGACGGCGTCCGGGAGCCCCGCGCCCGGGCCCGTACCCGGGCCGCGCCCGGCCCCGTCAGGCCTTGCCGAAGGCGTCCGCGGGGAAGGCACCGGCGGTGACGGCCTTGACGACGAACCCGCCGCCCAGCTCGGCCAGCCGGGCCAGGCCTTCGGCGCCGAGGTGCTCGTACGGGGCCGCGTCGAGGCGGTCGGTGTCGGCTTCGAGGCGCTCGCGTACGGCCGCGCCCTCCTCGGTGAGCTCGCCGTCGGCGTCGAGGATCCCGCGCTCGCGCAGCCGGTCTGCGGCGGCGTCGAGGTCGGACTGCTCCCAGCCGCGGATGGCCTTGATCCACTTGGGGGTCATGCCGCGGCCTGTGGCGGTGTGGCTGACCAGGGCCTCCAGCGGGTCGAGTCCGGCGAGCAGCAGGGCGGCGAGGTGGCCGTCGCCGCGGTGTTCGCGCAGCAGGGTGGTGGCGTACCAGAGGCGCAGGTGCGGCTCCTCGGGTACGGGGAGGTCGGCGTGGGCGGCGTAGAGGGGCCGGGCGTGCCGGGTGCAGCCCTCGGTGGCGCGCAGGGCGAGGTCGGCGGTCTCGGCGAGCTCGGGGGATTCGATGGCCTCCGCACCGAGCAGTCGGCGCAGGGTGCTGTCGGCGGCGCGCAGCCGGGCGTCGAGGGCTTGTTCGGGGGTGATGGTGTCCCAGACGGCGGGCAGGTGCCGGGCGACGAAGTCGTGGCGGTAGTTGTAGAAGGTGGCGGTGACCGTGCCGGGCCCGACGGCGCCCATCGCGGCGGACCGGGAGGCGAGGTTCACGGCGGGCCGCTCGGTGACCCCGAGGGCGGCGAACTCCTTGCCCAGATCGGGAGAGAAGTAGATGGTGGCGTGCAGCGGGTTGATCGCTGCGTGCCAGCAATTGCGGGCGGCGCGCGGAGGAATCGTCATGGCGGCCAGATTACCGACCGCTCAGTATGTCGGGTAGACCGAGTCCCGGCCGCCATGCATATGATCGAGCCGAAACCAACGGGGAGGCGTGAACATGTCAGGAGATGGCGAGCAGGTGTCGGACCTTCAGGTCGGCATGCGCTTGAACCACGTGCCGGTCGAACCGAGCGGACCGACGGCTCCGACGGGACCGGCCGCGCCGGGCAACCCGAAGGGCCCGATGGGCCCGTTCGTTCCGGGCGGCTCCGGGGACTTCGCTTCGACGCCGGCGCAGAAGAAGGCCGCGGCGAACACGATCGAGACCGAGCTGGAACCGAACACCAAGAAGGCCGCGGAGCACGCGGACACCGACACCGGCACCGCCCAGAAGGGCTTCGACGGCTGGGAGACGGCCGCCGGCCTGAAGAAGGTCGCGGACACCTGGGACCAGCAGGTGAAGACCCTGATGGGCCGTCTGGCGGCGGAGAAGACCAGCCTGCGCGGCGCGTCGGGCCTCTTCACCAGCAACGACACCGGCATCGGCACCCAGTTCCTGACGACCAAATCGAAGCTGAACGGCCTCTAGGCCGAGTCTCTTCCGCATCCGGCCGCACATCCGGACGGCATCCGGTTTCCGGCCTTCTTCCGCGGTCCACCTGGCGGAGGAAGGCCGTTCGCGTACCCGAACGCGGCTCTTCGGGGCGGTGAGCCACCGGTCCGGCCCCCGGCCTGTGACGGCCGAATGGCGATCGTGTGACACCAGGGGCCATGGACATGACGTAGGGGGCCGGGCGTGAATACGGTCGGACGACAAGCCGTTGAACAGAACTGTCTCCCTACCACTTGGAGCTCTTCGTGCACCGCAAAGTCATCGCCCCGAGCGTGCTGGCCGCCTCCCTCCTGCTGGTGATCCCGGCCTCGGCGGCGAGTTCGGTCCAAGGGGCCCCGGGTATCGGCGATCCCTACTACCCGGTCAGCGGCAACAGCGGATACGACGTGTCCCACTACGACCTGCGCCTGCAGTACCAGCCGAAGACGGACCTGCTGGAGGGCACCGCCACCCTCCTGACCACCGCCAAGCAGGACCTCTCCCGCTTCAACCTGGACTTCGGCCTGAAGGTCAGCGAGATCCGGGTCAACGGCGCCAAGGCGAAGTTCGCCACCTCCGGGCAGCACGAGCTGGAGGTGACCCCCGCCCAGCCGCTGAAGAAGGACACGCCGGCGACGGTCGTCGTCAAGTACGCCGGGAAGCCCTCGGAGTTCAAGATCGACGGCTGGTCGGCCTGGCAGCGCACCCCGGACGGCGGCGTCGCCGCACAGGAGCCCGACTCGGCCGTCTGGTGGTTCCCGAGCAACGACCACCCGCTCGACAAGGCCACCTTCGACATCTCGGTCAACGTCCCCGACGGCACCCAGGCCATCAGCAACGGCGTGCTCCAGTCGCAGAGTTCCCGGCTCGGCTGGACCCGGTACAACTGGCGCTCGAACAAACCGCAGGCCACGTACCTCGCCACCCTCGCCATCGGCAAGTTCGACGTCACCACCGACAAGACGGCGAGCGGTCTGCCGATCCTCAACGCGTACAGCAAGGACCTCGGCGACAACGCGGGCGCGGCGCGCGCGAGCGTGGAGCGGACCGGAGAGGTCGCCGAATGGCTGGAGGGCGTCTTCGGGCCGTACCCCTTCAACGCCCTGGGCGGGTACGTGCCCAACGTGCCGTCGAGCTTCGCGCTGGAGACGCAGACCCGGCCGTTCTACAGCCCGAAGCAGTTCGCGAACGGCGCGAACGTCTCGGTGATCGTGCACGAGCTGGCCCACCAGTGGTACGGGGACAGCGTCTCCGTCGACGGCTGGAAGGACATCTGGATCAACGAGGGCTTCGCCCGCTACAGCCAGTGGCTGTGGTCGGAGAAGGAGGGCGAGGGCACCGCGCAGGAGCTCGCCGACTGGACGTACGGGCAGCGCCCGGCGGACGACCCGTTCTGGCAGGTCAAGCCGGGTGACCCGGGCCCGGACAACCAGTTCCACGGGGCCGTGTACGACCGCGGCGCGATCGCCTTGCAGGCGCTGCGCAACGAGGTCGGCGACGAGACGTTCTTCCGGATCCTCAAGGGCTGGCCGACCGAGCGGGCCTACGGCAACGCCAAGGTCGGGGACTTCGTCCGGTACGCGGAGAAGGTGTCGAACAAGCCGCTGGCGCAGCTGTTCGAGACCTGGCTGTACACCCCGGGCAAGCCGGCGTTCGCCCCGCCGGCCGCCGCGGCCCCGACCGCCCGGTCCCTCAAGGCCCCCGCCGCGAAGCCGGTGGAGCCGAAGTCCTGGAAGAAGATCGCCGAGACGAACACGATCCACGAGCACTGATCGGCGTACGTACGGACACCCGCGCGCCGGCGCCCCTCAGGGGGTGCCGGCGCGCCACCGGGCCCGGGCGGCGCGCGCGATGGGCAGGTACCGCAGGCGCTCCGGCAGCAGCGGTACGAGGAGCCGTACGGCCGTGCTGAACCGCCGGAGCCTGCGCTCCTGCGCCGGGCTCCACTCCAGCCCGATGGCGGCGCGGGCCTCGGGCGGCATGTACCCGACGGTGGCGAAGGCCCGGAAGCGCAGGAACGCCGCCCGCAGCACCGGCCAGGTGAGCCGCAGCAGCAGCCGCACGGGCAGGGAGCCGCCCTCGGGCCTCGGCAGCGGCACGTCGGTGGCGACCAGCTCGCGGGCGACCTTGGTCGGCTCGATCTCCTCGGCCAGCATCCTGCGGTAGTAGACCCAGTACTCCTCGATGCTCTGGGGCATGTCGCGGTCGTGCAGGCCGAGGATCCGGCCCACCTGGAGCCACTCCCGGTACAGCTGCCGCTCCTGCGCGGGGGTGAAGCGGCGCAGCAGGTAGCGCCCGGCGTACAGGTAGATCGGGAAGCCGGTGGCGTGCACCCAGGAGTAGCAGGCGGGGTCGAGGGAGTGGTAGCGCCGCCCCCGGGTGTCGACGCCCTGGATCTCCTTGTGCAGGCGGCGCACCCGGCGGCCCTCCTCGGCGGCCTCCGCCCCGCCGTACACCCACAGCTGCACGGAGCGCAGGGAGCGCTCTCCGCGCCCCCAGGGGTCGGTACGGAAGACCGAGTGCTCGTCGACGCCGGCGCCGATCGCGGGGTGGGCGACCTGCATGGTGAAGGCGGCGGGCAGCATCAGCAGGGCCCGGACGTCGCCGGAGATGGTCCAGAGCACCCCGCCGGGGGCCGGCGGCTCGGGATCGGGGCGGCGGGCGGCCGTCGGTCCGGGTGCGGGGAGCTCTGTTTCTCTCATGGTTCCAGTATGCGAGTGCTGAAGGTTCGGGTCGCGAGTGCCAGACGTCCGCTCCCGGACAGAAAGTCTTGTCACGGGTGTTACCCAGAGGTAACCGCGGCTGCTTGGATGACGGAGTCGATCTCCCCCCTGCAGGAATGATGGAGACCTCATGCTGCACACCAAGCTCCGCCGCAACCGCGCCGCCGCCACGGCCGTCGCGGCGATCGCCGTCGGCGCACTGGCCGCCACCAGTGCGCCGGCCGCCTCGGCCGCGGAGAGCGCCGCGGCCCCGCGGCTCAGCGTCCTCACGTACAACACGTTCCTGATGAGCAAGAACCTCTACCCCAACTGGGGTCAGGACCACCGGGCTTCGGAGATCCCCAAGGCGTCCTTCTTCCAGGGCCACGACGTGGTCGTGCTCCAGGAGGCCTTCGACAACGGCGCCTCGGACGCGCTGAAGTCCAACGCCTCGGCGCAGTACCCGTACCAGACCCCGATCGTCGGCCGCAGCAAGAGCGGCTGGGACGCCACGGGCGGCGCGTACTCCTCGACCACCCCCGAGGACGGCGGCGTCACGATCCTCAGCAAGTGGCCGATCGTCCGCAAGGAGCAGGTCGTCTACAAGGACGCCTGCGGCGCCGACTGGTGGTCCAACAAGGGCTTCGCCTACGTCGTGCTGAACGTGAACGGGACCAAGGTCCACGTGGTCGGCACCCACGCCCAGTCCACCGACCCGGGCTGCGGCTCCGGCGAGGCGGCGGACATGCGCGCCCGCCAGTTCAAGGCGATAGACGCCTTCCTGGACGGCAAGAACATCCCGGCGAACGAGCAGGTCATCGTCGCCGGTGACATGAACGTCGACTCGCGCTCCCCCGAGTTCGCGTCCATGCTCGCCAACGCCGACCTGGCCGACTCCGACTCGCGCACGGGCCACCCGTACTCGTTCGACACCGCGCTGAACTCCATCGCGAACTACCGCTACCCGACGGACCCGCGCGAGGACCTCGACTACGTCCTCTACCGCAAGGGCAACGCGCGCCCGGCGGGCTGGGAGAACAACGTGGTCAAGGAGGAGTCGGCGCCCTGGACGGTCTCCAGCTGGGGCACCTCGTACACGTACACCAACCTCTCCGACCACTACCCCCTGATCGGCCGCTAGCCCGCGGGCCGGTACGCACGCCTGCCGAGCGACCAGAACCACGGTCCAGCGCGGGGACGCACAACGCCCCCTCTCGGCCCGGGGCCGGGAGGGGGCGTTTTCGTGCTGTCCGGGGGACGGCTACCGACAGTCCTCGTCTACAGCGTCCAGCGCCGCGCCCCACGGATACGGGCGCTTCTCGCCCGGGGCGTTCGGCTCGAACCCGCCCGGCCCGTACAGCACGCGGACCCCGGCCCCGCGCAGCGTCTCCAGCGACGACGGGAACTGCGGGTGCTGGGCATACGCGCTGTTCACGCAGGGCATCGTCGACAGCGGGATGCCCTTGCCGATGGCCTCGGCAACGAACCCGACCAGCCATGTACCGGTGATCCCGAGCGCCCAGGAGTTCAGCGTGTTCATCGTCGCCGGGGCCACGAGCACCGCGTCCGCAGGCGGCCACACGTCCGGGTGACCGGGGCGCTTGTACCGGTAGCGCACCGGGTGCCCGGTCAGAGCGGCCAGCCCGTCGAGGCTGTCCTCCAGCCAGTCGGCGGCCGTCGGCGTCAGGCCGAGGCACACGTCCCAGCCGCGGCCCTGTGCCTCCTCGATCACGCCCGCGATCTCGAAGACGGGCGGGGCGGCGGAGCAGAGCAGGTACAGAGTCCTCGTCGTCATGGCTGACGAGCCTATGCAATCGCCCCCGATCCTGAAGGAGTCGGGGCGAGGGCCGACCGGGCGCATCGTGCGCGGGTACCGTCCATGATGACGAGTCTTGGACGGAGACCAGTATGTCCGCACCTGACGATGACCGCACCGGATCTCGGATCCAGGAGCAGCGGCGGCTCGCTCGCCTGACACAGCGCGAGCTCGCCGACAGGATCCCGTACAGCCTCAGCCTCTTGAGCCAGGTCGAATGCGGGGCGCGCCCCGCGACTCCCGGCTTCGTGGCCGCCGTGGCGCAGGCGCTCAGGGTGGACACGTCCCAGCTGACAGGACCCCCGGCCGTGACATCGCTGCCACCTGATCGGCTGGTCGCACTGGTCGCTCCGATCCGGGAGGCCCTCGACCGGTACGACCTCGGCCCGCACCCCGATCTCCCCACCGTCCGGCCGGTGCCGCAGCTGACCGCCGCAGCGGACGCTTCGTGTCAGCAGGTGCGGGCCACCCACCTGCGCGCGGCGGCCAAGGCGCTGCCGGCCCTCATTCTGGAGCTGACGCACACCGCGTGGACAGAGCCGTCAACGCCGGTGTGGCGGGCGCTCGCCTCCGCCTACCGGACCGCACACGACGTGGCGCTCAAGCTCGATCACCCGGACCTCGCCCGCGTCGCCCTGGACCGGATGGGCTGGGCTGCGGCCCGAGCCTCAGATCCCTGCATCGAAGCGGTGCAACGCTACAAGCGGGCCACCCTGTGGCGCTGCGCCACGTCCACGCCGCTGATCCTGTCGGGCCAGAGCCTGCTCGCCGGGGATGCGAGGCGCGAGGCCCTCGCGGTGACCGGCCAGCTCCACCTCGGCATGGCCACCGTGGCCGCGAAGAACGAGGACGCAACCGCCGTTGAGACGCACCTGGCGGCGGCCCGGGAGCTGGCGGACCGGGTGGGCGGCGAAGCCGGGGATGTGCACTGGCTGTCCTTCGGGCGGGTGAACGTACGGCTGCACGAGCTCGGCGCTTCAATCGCGATGCGGCAGTTCGACGACGCGCTCGGCCGGGCTCGCACCCTGAAGCTGCCGGCGTCGACGCTGACCTCGCGGCGTGCCCGCTACCTCGTGGACCGGGCGCTCGTGGAGATGGAAGCGGGCTCCGCGAAGACGTCGCTGAAGTTCCTGACCCAGGCGCGGCAGGTGGCACCGGAGCAGACGCGGCATCTTCCGGGTACCCGGACCACGATCCGCGGGTTGGTGCACATGTCGCGGCGGGCGCCCGACGGTCTCGGGGGGATGGCCCGCTGGATCGGGCTGTAGCACTCACAAATCTGTGAGTGTTGGCGCTCTGCCGGAGCGTCAGGCTGGTGTCACCACCCGCTGACGACGGTAGGGAGCCGCCATGAACAGCACGGATGCCACGGGCCAGGTCTGCGCGCGCTGCCAGCGCGTGATCCGTGGCGGCGGGCAGAAGCTCATCCCGCATTCCGGGTCCGGGGCCCGTCCGACGGTCTGGTCGCACGACATCCGAGACCCGTCGTGCCGGCCCAGGGCCACAAGCGACGAGCAGTGACCGAGCGCGTGCGTCAGCTCCTATACGTCGCGATCGTGCTCGGCATCCTCGCCGTGATCGCCGTCAGCACCCACTAACCCCGCCCCTGCGTCCGTCCATTTCCCCCGGCGGCGCCCGTGGCGGGTACCTCGCACCATCGGAATCTCACCGAGGAGCAACCCATGACATCGCCCTCTCCTGCGTGCAGCACCGGCCCCACGCCGCCCCCGCCGCCCTACACCGGCACCACGGCCACCGCCCTGTCCCCGCGGGCGCTGCTGTCCGACGCGCAGTTCAACGGCGTCATGCACACGGTCCTCAACGGCAACCCGGGCATGGAGCCGGAGATGGCCGGCCGCATCGTCGTCGAGGCAATCGCGTTCCTCGCCACTGCGGCGAAGAGCACGACGTCTCTGGTCCCGTCCCGCGTGGTTGACGAGGGCTGGCACGCGCTCATTCTGCACACCGGCCTGTACCAGGGCCTGTGCTTCAGGCTGGGTGGCTTCATCCACCACGTGCCCGAGCGCCCGGATCCGGGGCAACGGTCGCAGTCGAGCGTCGAGCGGACGGTCGCAGCGATGGAGGCGGCCGGGTACACCCCGGATCGCGATCTGTGGCGGGGCCCGGAGGACACCACCGTGTCGGTCGCGGCGGACTGCCAGCACTCGGATGACGGAGGCACGGTCATCATCACGCCCAAGCCGAAGTAGGTAGGCTCCGCGCCATGACTGAGTGGATCGACCCCCGGTACGAGGACGTCGTCGCCGCGCTGCACGAGCACGAGCGGACGGGTTGGCGCGAGCTTCAACAGCCGGTCCGCGGGTTCATCGTGCCGGAGCCCGGCGACATCGACTGACCGCACCGCACTCCAGCCCCGGCCGGGTTTCCGGTCGGGGCTACTCGCTGATCGGCCGGGTACGCGACGGCGCTAGTCGGCCCGGGTGCGCTGCCATTCCGCCGCGTACTCCTGGAAGATCTCCCTCAGGTGGTGGCCGACCTTGAGGTAGTCGAGGTCGTCGAGGTTGGCCAGGGAGACGCGGACCGACCACTGCGGGCCGTCGAAGCCGCCGCCGTTCAGCAGTACCACCGAGGTCTGTTCCGCGAGGCGGAACAGGGGGTCGACGGGCTCGTAGTTCTTCTCCAGGAACTCCGCGAACTCCTTGCCGTGGACCCGCTCCGCCTCGGCCAGCAGGTCGAGTTCGACGTAGTACCCGGCCCGCCGGTCGTCTTCCGCGATCTTCATTCCGGCGCCCTCCAGCAGCAGGCCGAGCCTCCTCCGGACGATCCCGCGGACCCGCTCCTTGTACGCCTGGCCCTCCTCCAGCAGGTCGAACAGCGAGAAGAGCACCATCAGCGCCTGCTGCGGCGGGGAGAGCCCCGCCGTGTGGCCCAGCGCCACCGAGCGGGAGTCCGCGACCATCCGGTCGATGAACCGGATGGTCGCCGGCTCCGGGCTGAGCGAGGCGTACCGCCGGGCGAGCCGCTCCGTCTCCTCCGGCGGGAGGTCCGCGATCATCTCGTCCACGAGGTTGTCGTCGTGCAGGCCGATGACGCCGAGCCGCCAGCCGGTCGCCCCGTAGTGCTTGGAGTACGAGTACACCAGCAGCGTGTTGCGCGGCAGTTCGGCGGCGAGCGAGCGGAAACCGGGTACGAACGTGCCGTACACGTCGTCGGTGACGATCAACAGGCGCGGGTTGGCGGTGGCCACGATCTCCTTGATCTGCCCCGCCACCCGGTCGCTCAGCGCGAGCGAGGGCGGGTTGCTCGGATTGACCAGGCAGACCAGCTTGACCTCCGGGTCGGCCAGCTTGGCGACCTCCTCCGGCGGGTAGCGCCACTGGCGCACGCCCGTCTCGGCGAAGAGGCTCGCGCTGACGTTGACCACCTCGAACTGGAAGGTGTCGAGCCCGGGGATCTCGATGTACGGGGCGAACACCGGGGTCATCAGGGCGATCTTGTCGCCCTTGCGGAGGATCCCGTTCTGGACGAGCGAGTCGAAGACGTAGCACATCGCGGCCGTGCCGCCCTCGGTCGCGAACAGCGACAGGCGGTCCACGGCCGGCCGCTCACCGAAGATCTCGAAGTCGAGGTAGCCGCGCACGATCTGCTCGGCGTGCACCAGCATCCGGTCCGGCACGGGGTAGTTGTCGCCGATCACGGCGTCGGCCAGCTCGTGCACGAGGGCGTCCTTGTCGAACCCCCATCGCGACAGGGCGTACGCGACGCACGCGGAGAGCAGCTCGGTGCCGGGCAGCTCCGGGTGGCGGCGCATCCACGAGTCGAACCGCTTCCCGATGCCGCGGCGCTCCGGCATCCCGCCGAGGTGGTCGGCGGTCCACACGCGCCGGGACTCGTCGAGGGCGAAGTAGCCGAGGGCGTGGAAGGCCTCGCGGGGGCCGGTGGCGATCCAGTTGGGGTTGCCGCGGCCCGCGTTCAGCATCGCGCGGGCGGTGGTGTCCTTCTGGCCCGGCCGGTCGGCCTGGGCCGCATGGGCGAGCTGGATGAACCTGTCCTTCAGCTCGAACGGGCTGAGCCGTGCGAGGGACTGGATCTCCTCGCGGCTGAAACGGGTCTCCGGCATCTTCCCAGCCTCGTCCGGCGGGCGCCCGCGCGCCCACCGGACGGGGCCATCCGGGCTACCGCTCCCCGGCCCGGCGCGGTTCCTCGTACGGGTCGTACGGGTCATACGGGTCGGCGTACAGCGCGTCGATGAGGGCGCCGTACTTCTCCCGGACCACCCGGCGGCGCAGCTTCAGCGACGGGGTGAGCTCCCCGGACGCGGGGCCCCACTCCTGCGTCAGCAGCCGGTACCGCTTGATCTGCTCGGTCCGGTTGAGCCGGGCGTTGGCCGCGTCGACCGCGGCGGCGATCTCCTCCCGGACGGCCGGGTGCCCGGCGAGCCCGGCGAGCGAGCCGGCCTCGATGCCGCGGGCCGCCGCCCAGGCCGGGGCCACCTCCCCGTCCAGCACCAGCAGGGCGACGAGGTAGGAGCGGCCGTCGCCGTGCACCAGGGCCTGGCCGATCAGCGGATGCTCCTTGACGGTGTTCTCCACCAGGGCCGGCGAGACGTTCTTGCCGTTCGAGGTGATGATGAGTTCCTTCTTGCGGTCGGTCAGCCAGAGGAACCCGTCCTCGTCGAGCCGGCCGACGTCCCCGGTCGGGAACCAGCCCTCGGCGTCGTGCGCGCTCTCCACCGTCCCGTCGGGCCGCAGGTAGCCGGCGAAGACGGTCGCGCCCCGCGTGAGGATCTCCCCGTCCTCGGCGAGCCGCAGTTCCAGCCCCTCGATCGGCCGCCCCACCGAGCCCAGCCGGAAGCCGTCCGGGCTGTTGATCGTGCACACGCCCGAGGTCTCGGTGAGCCCCCAGGCGTCCATGATGGTGATCCCCCAGCCCGCCCAGAACCTGACCACGTCGATGGGCATCGGCGCGGTGGCGCTGGCCGTCCACACCAGCCGGTCCAGCCCGGCCAGGCCCAGCAGCGGGTCCAGCACCTGCTCCTTCGCCCGGGCGTACGAGGCTTCGAGCGCGGCCGGGATCCGCTCGCCGCGCTCGCGGTGGCCGGCCCGGGCGCGGGCGAGGTCGTTCGCGGCCTCGATGGACTCCCGCTGCGCGGCCGGAAGCTGCGCCAGCACGGCCCGTACGGACGCGGCGAGCTTCTCCCAGACCCGGGGCACCCCGAAGAACTGCACCGGGTGCAGCTCGCGTACGGCGGCCCCCACGGCGGCCGGGTCGGCGACGAGCCGGACGTGCGCGGCCCGCAGCAGCGGCAGGTAGATGCCGAGGATCCGCTCGGCGATGTGCGCGAACGGCAGGTAGCAGATGTGCTCGGCGTGCTCGGGCAGCTCCGTGCGCCCGTCGATGCGGACGGCCTGGAGCATGATGTTGCGGTGCGTCAGCCGCACGCCCTTGGGGTCGCCGGTGGTGCCGGAGGTGTAGACGACGGTCAGCGGGTCCTCGGGGCGGGTCTCCCGCCAGGCCTTCTCGAAGGCGTCGGGGCGGTGCGTACGGGCCCCGCTCGCGTACAGGGAGCCGTACGTGCGGTGTGGACCCGCCTCGGCGGCCTCGGCCACGACCAGCTGCTCCAGGGGCACCCGGGCGTCGGCGAGCAGCGGTTCCCAGCGGGCCAGCTCGCTCGCGCCTTCGAGGACGGCGACCCGGGCCCGGCTGTGCCGGGCGATGTGGGCGATCTGCTCGGGCGCGGAGGTCCCGTACACGGTGACGGGGACGGCGCCGAGGTGGACGAGGGCGAGGTCGGTCAGCCAGTGCTCGGGCCGGTTGCCCATCATGATCAGGACGTGTTCGCCGCGTTCTATGCCGAGGGCGGCGTATCCGGAGGCGAGGACGGCGACCTTGCGGCGGACCTCGGTCCAGTCGAGGGTCGTCCAGCCGTCACCCTCGCGCCAGGAGAGGGCGGGCAGAGCGCCGTGCTCGGCGGCGTTGCGCGCCAGCAGGGCGGGGATCGTGAGCTCTTCGGGTCGTCCGGGCAGTCGCAGTTTCATGGTCATGGGCAGCTCCTGGCCGTTTCACATCGTTGGTGCGACAGCAATACTGTTGAACCCAAGCTGTGGAGCAGAGAGCGAGGCGCAGACGATGGCCGACCAGGCACCCGAGCCGATGCTCACCGTCGACGAGCTGGCGGCCAGGGCGGGCGTCACCGTGCGCACCGTTCGTTTCTACAGCACGCGCGGGCTTTTGCCCCCTCCCGTGATCGGCCCGCGTCGGGTGGGGCACTACGGGCCGGAACACCTCTCCCGGCTGGCGCTGATCGAGGAACTCCAGCACCAGGGCATGACCTTGTCCGCCATCGAGCGCTATCTGGACGCGCTGCCCGACGACCTGAGCGCGCACGACCTGGCGATCCACCGCGCGATGGTGTCCAGTTGGGCTCCGGACGCGCCGCAGGAGGTGTCGCGGGAGGAACTGGAGAAGCGGGCGGGGCAGGGCCTGTCGGACACCGACGTCCGGCGGCTGACGGCGATGAACGTGCTGGCGCCGGCCGGGGAGGGCTTCCGGGTGGACGTGGGGCTGCTGCGGCTGGGCGTCGCGCTGCTGGACGTGCCGATCGCGCACGAGACGATCCTGGCGGCGCGCACGGTGCTGCTGGAGCATGCGCGGACGGCGGCGCACGAGCTGACGGCGCTCTTCCGGGACGAGGTGTGGAGTCCGTTCACGCGGGGCGAGAGCGATCCGGAGCGGGTGGAGTCGATGAAGGCGCTGTCCGCGCACATGCAGCCGATGGTGGTGCAGGCGCTGGTGACCGCGTTCCAGCGGTCGCTGAAGGAGGAGCTGCGGGCGGCGTTCGTCTCGGAGTCCGCCGACTCCGAGTGAACGCCGCCCGCGGCGGTGCTGCGGGTACTACAGGTGTTGCGGGTACTACGGGCGTTGCGGGTACTACGGGTACTACGGGTATGACAGGTGTGACGGGTGTGACGGGGTTCAGTCGGCGTACGTCTCGCCGCGCTCGGCCTTCGCCACGAGCGAGGCCGGCGGGGTGAAACGCTCGCCGTACTGGTCGGCCAGCTCGCGGGAGCGGGCGACGAAGCCCGCCAGGCCGCCCTCGTAGCCGTTGATGTACTGGATCACGCCGCCGGTCCAGGCCGGGAAGCCGATGCCCATGACGGAGCCGATGTTGGCGTCGGCGATCGAGGTCAGGACGCCCTCGTCGAGGCAGCGGACGGTGTCCAGGGCCTCGGAGAACAGCATCCGCTCCTTCATGTCCTCGAACGGGATGTCCGCGTCCGGCTTCGCGAAGTGCTCGCGCAGGCCCGGCCAGATACCGGCGCGCTTGCCGCTCTCGTCGTACTCGTAGAAGCCGGCCCCGCCGCTGCGTCCGGGGCGGCCGAACTCGTCGACCATCCGGTCGATGACCGTGTCCGCGGGGTGCGGGGTCCACGCGCGGCCCTCGGCCTCGAAGGCCTTGCGGGTCTCGTTGCGGATCTTGCGCGGGAGGGTGAGGGTGAGCTCGTCCATCAGGGAGAGCACCTTGGCCGGGTAGCCGGCCTGGGCCGCGGCCTGCTCGACGGAGGCGGGCTCCACGCCCTCGCCGACCATCGCCACGCCCTCGTTGATGAACTGGCCGATGACGCGCGAGGTGAAGAAGCCGCGCGAGTCGTTGACGACGATCGGGGTCTTGTTGATCTGCCGTACGAGGTCGAAGGCGCGGGCGATGGCCTCGTCGCCGGTGCGCTCGCCCTTGATGATCTCCACGAGCGGCATCTTGTCGACGGGCGAGAAGAAGTGCAGTCCGATGAAGTCCTCGGGGCGCGAAACGCCCTCCGCGAGGCCCGTGATGGGCAGCGTGGAGGTGTTGGAGCAGAGCAGCGCGTCGGGGGCGATGACGTCCTGGATCTCCTGGAACACCTTGTGCTTGAGGGAGGTGTCCTCGAAGACGGCCTCGATGACGGCGTCGCAGCCCGCCAGGTCGGCGGCCTCGCCGGTCGGCGTGATCCGGGCGAGCAGCTCGGTGCGCTGGGCCTCGGTCGTACGGCCGCGGGAGAGCGCCTTGTCGAGCAGCTTCTCGGAGTACGCCTTGCCCTTCGCGGCGGCCTCGGCGGAGACGTCCTTCAGCACCACCTCGATGCCCGCGCGGGCGCAGGAGTACGCGATGCCCGCGCCCATCATGCCGGCGCCGAGGACGGCGACCTTGCGGACCTTGCGCGGCTCGATCCCCTGCGGGCGGCTGCGGCCGGCGTTGACGGCCTGGAGGTCGAAGAAGAACGCCTGGATCATGTTCTTGGCGGTCTGCCCGGTGACCAGCTCGGTGAAGTAGCGGGCCTCGATGGTCAGCGCGGTCTCGAAGTCCACCTGGGCGCCCTCGACGGCGCAGGCCAGGATGTTGCGCGGGGCCGGGTACGGGGCCCCGTTCAGCTGCTTGCGCAGGTTGGCCGGGAAGGCCGGGAGGTTGGCCGCGAACTTCGGGTTCGACGGCGTGCCGCCCGGGATCCGGTAGCCGGGGACGTCCCAGGGCTGCTTCGACTCGGGGTTGGCGTCGATGAAGGCGCGGGCCTTGGCCAGCATCTCCTCGGGGGTGTCGGCCAGTTCGTGGACGAGGCCGTTGTCGAGGGCGCGCTGCGGGTTGTACTGGGTGCCCTGGAGCAGGACCTTGAGCAGCGCGTCGGCGATGCCCATGAGGCGCACCGTACGGGTGACACCGCCGCCGGCCGGGAGCAGGCCGAGGGTGACCTCGGGCAGGCCGATCTTGGAGCCGGGGGCGTCGAGGGCGACGCGGTGGTGGGAGGCGAGGCAGATCTCGTAACCGCCGCCGAGGGCCGCCCCGTTGATGGCGGCGACGACGGGCTTGCCGAGGGTCTCGATGCGGCGCAGCGAGCGCTTGATCGCGGTGCCGGTCTCGAAGGCGAGCTGCGCGTGCTCGGGGCGCAGCCCGATCATTTCCTTGAGGTCGCCGCCCGCGAAGAAGGTCTTCTTCGCGGAGGTGTAGATGATGCCGCGGATGGAGTCCTTCTCGGCCTCGGCGCGGTCGGCGATCGCGGCGATGGAGTCCTTGAAGGCCTGGTTCATCGTGTTGGCGGACTGGTTGGGGTCGTCGAGGGTCAGGGTGACGACGCCGGTCTCGTCCTGTTCCCAGCGGATCGTGGTGGACTCGCTCATGTTCTCGCTACTTCCGTGTCTGAGAGGAGGTCTGGGGGATACAGGACGTGGTTCAGAGGCGCTCGACGATGGTGGCGACGCCCATGCCGCCGCCGACGCAGAGGGTGACGAGCCCGTAGCGCTTGTCCTGGCGCTCCAGTTCGTCGATGACCGTGCCGAGCAGCATCGCGCCGGTGGCGCCGAGCGGGTGGCCGAGCGCGATGGAGCCGCCGTTGACGTTGACCTTGTCGAGGGAGACGCCCATGTCCTTGACGAAGCGCAGGACGACGCCGGCGAAGGCCTCGTTCATCTCGATCAGGTCGATGTCGTCGATGGTCAGGCCGGCCTTGGCCAGGGCCTTGCGGGTGGCCGGGGCGGGGCCGGTGAGCATGATGGTGGGCTCGGAGCCGGAGACGGCGGCCGAGACGATCCGCGCGCGGGGCGCCAGGCCGTTGCGCTCGCCCGCCTCGCGGGTGCCGATGGCGACGAGCGAGGCGCCGTCGACGATGCCGGAGGAGTTGCCCGCGTGGTGCACGTGGTCGATCTTCTCGATCCAGTGGTACTTCTGCAGGGCGACCGCGTCGAAGCCGCCGAGGTCGCCGATGTCCGCGAAGGACGGCTTGAGCCCCGCGAGGGTGTCGGCGGTGGTGCCGGGGCGGACGAACTCCTCGTGGTCCAGGACGACCAGGCCGTTGCGGTCGGTGACCGGGACGACGGACTTCGCGAAGCGGCCGTCCTTGATGGCGGTGGCGGCCCGCTCCTGGGAGAGGGCGGCGTACTCGTCCACGTCGCGCCGGGAGAAGCCCTCGATGGTGGCGATGAGGTCGGCGCCGATGCCCTGCGGGACGAAGCCGGTGTCCCAGTTGGTCATGGGGTCGTTGAACCAGGCGCCGCCGTCGGAGGCCATCGGGACGCGGGACATGGACTCCACGCCGCCCGCGAGGACGAGGTCCTCCCAGCCGGAGCGGACCTTGGCGGCGGCCAGGTTGACGGCCTCCAGGCCGGAGGCGCAGAAGCGGTTCTCCTGTACGCCGGCCACCGTGTCCGGGAGTCCGGCGGCGATGGCCGCGATCCGGGCGATGTCGGAGCCCTGGTCGCCGACCGGGCCGACGACGCCGAGGACGATGTCGTCGATGGTGGCGGGGTCCAGGCCGGGGTTGCGCTCGCGCAGGGCGTTGATCAGGCCGACGACCAGGTCGATCGGCTTGGTGCCGTGCAGGGCGCCGTTGGCCTTGCCGCGGCCGCGCGGCGTGCGGATCGCGTCGTATACGTACGCTTCGGTGCTCACTGGTCAAGCCTTTCGGGGAGGAGTCTGGCGTTAGCCGAGGAGGGAGCGGCCGATGATCTCTTTCATGATCTCGGTCGTGCCGCCGTAGATGGTCTGGATGCGGCCGTCGGTGAAGGCCCGGGCGACCCGGTACTCGCTCATGTAGCCGTACCCGCCGTGCAGTTGCAGGCAGCGGTCCGCGACCCGCTTCTGGAGCTCGGTCGCCCACCACTTGGCCATCGAGGCGTGGACGTGGTCCAGCTCGCCGTTGGAGTGGTCGACGATGCAGCGGTCGAGGAAGCTGCGGGTGACGGCGCACTCGGTGGCCATCTCCGCTATCTCGAAGCGGATGTGCTGGAGCTTGGAGAGCGGCCGCCCGAAGGCCTCGCGCTCCTTCACGTACGTGGTGGTGATCTCCAGCAGGTGCTCGGCGGCGGCGATGCCGGCCATCGCGATGCCCATCCGCTCCTGCGCCAGATTGGTCATCAGGTGGACGAAGGCCTCGTTCAGCTCGCCGAGCAGGTTCTCCTTGGGGACGCGTACGTCGTGGAAGAACAGCTCGGCGGTGTCCTGCGCCTTCTGGCCGATCTTGTCGAGGTTGCGGCCGCGTTCGAAGCCCTCCGCGCCCCGCTCGACGACGAGCAGCGACAGGCCGTGCGCCCCGCCCTCCGGGGTGGTCTTCGCGACCACGACCACCAGGTCGGCCAGGATGCCGTTGGAGATGAAGGTCTTCGATCCGTTGAGCACCCAGTGGTCGCCCCGGTCCTCGGCGCTGGTCCGGATGCCCTGGAGGTCCGAGCCCGCGCCCGGCTCCGTCATGGCGATGGCGGTGATCGTCTCGCCGGAGCAGAAGCCGGGCAGCCAGCGGCGCTTCTGCTCCTCGGTGGCGAGCGAGGTCAGGTACGGGCCGATGATGTCGTTGTGCAGGCCGATCGCGAGCCCGGCCGCGCCCGCCCGGGTGAACTCCTCGGCGATCACGGCGGCGTAGCGGAAGTCGGTGTTCCCGCCGCCCCCGTACTCCTCCGGGACGGCCAGGCCCAGCAGGCCCTGCCGGCCGGCGGCCCGCCAGGCCTCGCGGCTGACGATCCCGTCCTTCTCCCACTGCTCGTAGTGCGGCAGCACCTCCTTGGTGAGGAAGGTGCGGACCGTTTCGCGGAACGCCTCGTGGTCGGCGTCGAAGATGCGGCGTTGCATCGGGGCCCCCTAGAGCCAGCTCTTGACGGTTTCGATCAGCCGGGCCGGCTCGGCTCCGACGGGTGTGACGTTCAGCATGGTGACGCCGGCTTCCCGGAAGGCCTCGACCCGCTCGCGTACGTAGCCTTCCGGCCCGCACAGCGTCATGAGCTCGCAGAACTCGTCCGGGACGGCGGCCGCGGCGTCGCGCTTGCGGCCGGAGAGGTAGAGCTCCTGGATCTTCCGGGCCTCCTCCCCGTACCCGTAGGCGACGGCGAGGTCGTTGTAGAAGTTCTTGCCGACGGCGCCCATCCCGCCGACGTACAGCGCGATCTGCGGGCGCGCGAGGTCCCGTACGGCGGCGGCGTCCTCGCCGATCGCGAGCAGCCCGCCGGCCACGGTCTGGAGCGGGCCGAGCTCCGGGGCGCGCAGGGCCGCGCCCTCGGCGAGGGCGCTCCCCCACACGGCGCGGGCCTTCTCGGGGAGGAACAGGGTGGGCAGCCAGCCGTCGGCGATCTCGGCGGTCATCCGCACGTTCGCGGGGCCGAGCGAGGCGATGTAGACGGGGACCGCGTCGCGGACCGGACGGGTGAGGATCTTCAGCGGCTTGCCGTGCCGGCCGCCCTTGGAAGGGGGCAGCGGCATGTCGGTGATGCCGTGGTGGTCGATGGTCTCGCGGCGCCAGATCCGGCGGCACAGCTCGACGGTCTCGCGGGTCCGGCCGATCGGCTTGTCGTACGGCTTCCCGTGCCAGCCCTCGACCACCTGCGGGCCGGAGGCGCCGAGGCCCAGCAGCGCCCGGCCGCCGGAGATCGCGTCCAGTCCGGCGGCCGTCTGGGCGATGAGGGCCGGGGTGCGCGAGTAGACGTTGAGGATGGCCGAGCCGATCTTCATCCGCTCGGTGCGGGCGGCGAGGTAGCCCATGATCGTCGGGGAGTCGAAGCCCCAGGCCTCGGCGACCCACACGGCGTCGAGTCCGGCCGCCTCCAGCGCCGCCGCCTCGTCGGCGGCCCGGCGCGGGTCCCCGGCGTAGTCGAGCATCATGGACAGTTCCATCAGACCTCTTTCGGGAGCAGGGCCGGTACGTCCCAGTCGCGGGCCACGGATTCGGTGTGCGCGCCCGGCAGGGCGGGGCCCGCGGTGACCGCGGCCGGGGTGGCCGAGAACCGGGGCGCGGGGGCCGGCTGGGTGATCCCGCCGAAGTCGGTGAAGGTGGCGCGGGCGGCGAGGTGCGGGTGGTGCGGCGCCTCGCCCAGGGACAGCACCGGCGCCACGCAGGCGTCGGAGCCCTCGAAGACCTCCGTCCACTCCTGGCGCGTACGGGACTTGAAGTGGGCGGCGACGGCCTCGCGGAGCTCGCCCCAGCGGGCCAGGTCCTTGCGGGCCGGGGCCTCGTCCTTGATGCCGAGCAGCTCGACGAAGGTGTCGTAGAACTGCTGCTCCAGCGCGCCGACCGCCATGTACCCGCCGTCGGAGGTCTCGTACGTGCCGTAGAACGGGCAGCCGCCGTCGAGGAGGTTGGCCCCGCGCCGGTCCTGCCAGCCGCCGGCCGCCATCATGCCGTGGATCATGGCGGTGAGGTGGGCGGTGCCGTCGACGATGGCCGCGTCGACGACCTGGCCGGCGCCGCCGGGGGTGCGGGCGTGCTGGAGGGCGGCGAGGACGCCGATGACCAGGTACAGCGAGCCGCCCGCGTAGTCCCCGACGAGGTTGGCGGGGACGGCCGGCGGCTCCCCCGGATTGCCGATCATGCCGAGGGCTCCGGTGACGGCGATGTACGCGATGTCGTGCCCGGCGGTGTGCGCGAGCGGGCCGTCCTGGCCCCAGCCGGTCATCCGGCCGTAGACGAGCTTCGGGTTGCGGGCGTGACAGTCGGCCGGTCCGACGCCGAGCCGCTCGGCGACCCCGGGGCGGAAGCCCTCGATCAGCACGTCGGCCCGCTCGACCAGGTCCAGCACCCGGGCGGGGCCCTCGGCGGACTTCAGGTCGACCAGGACGGACCGCTTGCCGCGGTTGGTGACGTCGTACGCGGGGTTGACCGCGAGCCCGCCGCCGCCGGGGCGGTCCACCCGTACGACGTCGGCCCCCAGGTCGGCCAGGAGCATGGCGGCGAACGGGCCCGGGCCGATGCCCGCCAGTTCGACGACGCGCACGCCCGCGAGCGGACCGCCGCCGGACGGGCCACCGGGCCCGCCACCGGGCGTGCCGCCGGGCGTGCCGGGCCCGCCGGGCACGTTCCCTGTCACTGCCATCGAGCCCCCAGCATCCGTAGCATCCGCGGCGCGCGCCTTTGTGTGACACAACTGATGTAACACCAGCGATGCTAGGAACGCGTTCCACTCAGCACAAGAGCAACCGCTTAGCCGGTTGACTCGTTTCGCACGCCGGGTCCCGTCTCGACCCGCGCGTCGAGTTCCTTGAGGTGCCGCTTGAGCGCGACGGTGCGGTAGCTCTCCTCCACCCACTCGCACAGCACGTCGAGGGGCGGCGCGCCCTTCTCTCCCAGCGGCACGGAGACCCAGCCGGCCTTCCCCAGCCCGTAACCGGTCGGCTCCGCCCCCGGCGCGGTCATGGCGTGGCCGTGCAGCGCCTCGTCCTTGAGCTTCACGGAGAGCCCGGGCGACTGCGGGCCGTCGGCACTGCCCAGGAACACGAAGATCTTCTTGTTGACCTTCACGACGCAGTCCTCGGGCCCCCAGGGAAACTCCATCACGGCCTCCGGCAGCCCCCGGGCAAACTCCCGCACCGCCTCCCACTTGCGCACCGCAGCCTTCACCGACGCCTCCCTCACCACAGCTCACACGCGCCCGCACGGACAGTCCCTCCCCACGCTAACGCCGCCCCCCGACGCGGGCCGGGAACCGGGCAACGGCCTTTCCGGCCGGGACCATCGGGCCCGCCCACCCCCGCCACCGATTACCGGAACCGGAATGACAGCGACATCAGCCCCGCCGTCGGCCTTTTCGGGCCCTACCCGGACAACTGCTCGGAGAACACGAAACCCCTGATCACAGCGGCAGGTGTACGACTTTCAGGCAGCTTTCGCGGCACGTCCCGCAGGCGCCCGCACTTAACGCGGGGGGCCTTAAGCGGAACGCCAGGAGCTATGTAATCTGAGCGAGCTTTCAGCCCTGGCCAAGGGCTCACGGAACATAGGGGGCTCGGTGTCCTACCGCCGACTCGCAGCATCTGCGGCCGTCTTCGCGGCCGGCATTTCTCTCATACCGGGCATGGCCCACGCGGCCGGAGCGAACTCCGGCGATGCCCAGGGCATCAGCAAGCCCGACCTGGTCCAGGACGGCCTGAAGGACACCGCCAAGTTCTCCAGCCCGGCCGACCGGTCGATCCGGAAGAGCGCACCGGTCCCCACGGGCAAGCTCGCGGCCGCCCCCATGACGGAGACCGCCGGCGCCGCCAACCCGACCCTCGCGGTCGGCCTGGACGCGTTCTCCGTCTCCGCGCACTCGATCGAGCTGGACAGCTCCGTCACCAGCGCGGCCACCCCGCTCGACATCAGCATCGCCTGGGGCGACGGGGCCACCACCGCCGCCTCGGCCTCCGGCACGCAGATCGTGACCTCCGAGCACACCTACGCGGAGCTCGGCACCTACACCGTCAAGGTCACCGTGACGGACAAGGCCGCCAACACCTCGGTCACCAACGAGGTGGCGGTCACCACCGCGGGCTCGGACTACACCCCGTACGGCCCGACCCGTCTGCTGGACACCCGCAACGGCACCGGCGCCCCGAAGAGCAAGGTCGCCGCGTACACCTCCGCGCACCTGAAGATCGGCGGGAACGGCGGCATCCCCGCCGGCGTCACCGCGGTGGTCCTCAACGTCACCGTCACCGGCACCACCAGCGGCGGCCACGTCACCGCCTTCGCCGACGGCGACGGGCGTCCGAGCACCTCGAACGTCAACTTCGTCCCCGGCCAGACGGTCCCGAACCTGGTCATCGTGCCGGTCGGCCCGAACGGCTACGTCAACCTGTACAACGGCGGCTGGGAGTCGGTCGACCTCATCGCCGACGTCACCGGCTACTTCACGCAGACGGCCTCCAGCGGCTACACCCCGCTGGCGCCGCAGCGGTTCGTCGACACCCGCAGCGGCACGGGCACCGCCAAGGGCCAGCTCGCCGGGTACGGGTCCTTCAGCACCCAGATCAGCGGCCTGGGCAAGGTGCCGGCCTCCGGCGTCACCGCAGTGGCGCTCAACGTGACCGTCACCAACCCGCGCAGCGACGGCCACCTGACCGTCTTCCCGAGCGGCCAGCAGGCCCCGACCGCGTCCAACGTGAACTTCACGACCGGTCAGACCATCGCCAACTCGGTGATCGTCCCCGTCGGCCCCGACGGCAAGATCAGCATCCGCAACGGCGGCTGGAACCCGGCCGACGTCATCGTCGACGTCGTCGGCTACTACAGCCCGCAGAGCAAGGGCTCCTACCTGCCCTTCACCCCGGAGCGGATGCTCGACACCCGTGACCCCGAGAGCCCGGTCTACGGGCCGCTGGGCGGCCGCGACTACATCTACACGCCGATGGGCGAGCCCGGCTCCGGCATCACGGGCTTCGTGCTGAACGCCACGGTGACCAACACCAAGGACAGCGGCTTCCTCGCGGTCTCCCCCGACCCGAACACGCTGGACGAGTACGACAACGACACGGCGAGCCAGCCGACGCCGCCCACCTCCTCCACGCTGAACTGGACGACCGGCAAGACCGTCCCGAACCTGGTCCAGGCGAGCACCGGCGGCACCGGCATCGTCGACTTCTGGAACCAGAGCGACGGCGACGCCGACCTCATCGTCGACGTCTTCGGGCTGTACCAGGAGAACTGACCCACCGCGCCCCGCGCCACTCGCAGCGCCCCGGGAACGGCCCTCCAGGCCGCCCCCGGGGCGCTGTTCTGCGTACGGGGAGTGCGGGTTAGCCTCAGCCACCGACAGGAGTGGGAGGAGCCGTGATGGACGACGAGGTTCAGCGGGCCGACGGGACCGCAGGGCGCGGGCGTGAGCCTCAGCGCGGACGCGAGGGTGAGCGCGGGCGCGGGCATGAGCGCGAGCCCGGGCGTGGGCGTGTCCCCGAGCGGTCCTATGACGTGGTGCTCTTCGGGGCGACCGGGTTCGTCGGGGCCCTCACCGCCGAGTACCTCGCCGCGCACGCCCCCGCCGGCTGCCGGTGGGCCCTCGCGGGGCGCGACCTCGGGAAGCTGGAGCGGCTGCGCGAGCGGCTGACCCTGCTCCACCCCGGCTGCGCGTCGCTGCCCCTGCTGCGCGCGGACGCGGGCGACGCGCGGGCCGTACGGGAACTGGCCGCCTCCACCCGGGTGCTGGCCACGACCGTCGGACCGTACGTCCTCTACGGGGCCGAACTGGTCGCCGCCTGCGCCGCCGCGGGCACGGACTACGTGGACCTCACCGGCGAGCCGGAGTTCGTGGACCGCATGTACGTGGAGCACGACGCCCGGGCCCGCGAGACCGGCGCGCGGCTCGTGCACGCCTGCGGCTTCGACTCGATCCCGGCCGACCTCGGCGCGTACTTCACGGTGGGGCAGTTGCCCGAGGGCGTCCCGCTCCGGGTGGACGGGTTCATGCGCTCCCACGCGACCTTCTCCGGCGGAACCCTGGCCTCCGCCCTGACCGCCATGGGCCGCGGACCGCAGACCCTGGCCGCGGCGCAGGAGCGCCGGCTGCACGAGCCCCGGCTGCCGGGGCGCCGCGTACGCAGCCCGCTGGGCGCGCCGCGGTTCAGCCGGGAGACCGGCACGTGGGCGCTGCCGCTGCCGACGCTGGACCACCGGATCGTGTCCCGCTCGGCGGCCGCGCTGGAGCGGTACGGGCCTGACTTCCGCTACCGGCAGTACGCCTCGGTGAAACACCTCCCGGTCGCCGTGGGCGGCGCGGCGGCGGTCGGCGGAGCGGTGGCCCTGGCCCAGCTCCCGGCGGCGCGGCGGTGGCTGATGAGCCGCTGGGAGGCGGGCCAGGGCCCGGACGCGGAGCGGCGGGCGCGCAGCTGGTTCACGGTCCGCTTCGTCGGCGAGGGCGGCGGCAGCCGGGTGTTCACCGAGGTCTCGGGCGGCGACCCGGGATACGGGGAGACCGCCAAAATGCTGGCGGAGTCGGCGCTGTGCCTCGCGTACGACGCCCTGCCGGAGCGGGCCGGCCAGCTCACCACGGCGGTGGCCATGGGCGACGCCCTGCTGGACCGGCTCCAGAAGGCGGGGATCCGGTTCCGGGTGGCCTCGGCTCGCTGAACCGGCCGGGGCCGGTGGTCAGGAGGCTTCGCGCAGGGCCCGTCGGCAGAGGGAGTCGGCGTGCCGGGTGGACTCGGGGATCCGGAAGCGCGGGCTCAGCGCGAGGGCATGGGCGCAAGCGGTGTCGAGCGAGATCCGGTGGCCCACGGAGACGTACACCGGCTTGATCCCGTCCTGCGTGCGCAGCGCCCGCCCGACGACGGCGCCGTCGGCCGCGAGCAGCGGGGCCGCGTCGCCGCGCCGCTGCCCCGGCTCCTCGTACGTGAACGTGAAGGGGTTCTTCGCGACGCCCATGCTCGGCAGCCCGGTGACGACCCCGAGGTGGCAGGCGAGGCCGAAGCCGCGGGGGTGCGCGAGCCCGTAGCCGTCGCAGACGACCAGGTCGGGGGCGGCGGTGAGCGAGTCCAGCGCGGCCAGCACGGTGGGCAGCTCCCGGAAGGCGAGGAGCCCGGGCACGTACGGGAAGCTGACGTGCCCGACGGCGGTCGCCTCCTCGACGACCTCCAGGGTGGCGGCGTCGAGGACGACGGCCGCGGCGGCGACCAGGTCGCGCTCGTCGTCGTAGGCGACGTCCACTCCCGCGACCAGCCCGCGCCCGGGGGGCGGGCCGGCCTCGTCGAGCACCACACTCTTACGCAGTTCGTCCTGTATCGCCCGGGCCTCGGCCTCATCGGCGGGGGTCTTCACACTCGTCATGATGGTGCGAGAGTAGCCTGGCGATCATGTTCGTCATGGAGCTCACCTACACCGCACCCATCGAAGACGTCGAAGACGAGCTGGACGCCCACATCGCGTGGCTGGACGGTTACTACGCCTCGGGCGTCTTCCTCGCCTCGGGCCGCAAGGTCCCTCGCGAGGGCGGCATCATCCTGGCCGCGGGCGTCTCGCGCGAGGAAGTGGAGCGCATCGCGGCGGAGGACCCCTTCGTCCTGGCCGGCGTCTGCGAGTACCGCATCACGGAGTTCATCGCGACGAAGACGTCGTCGGACTTGGCGGCGGTACGGGAGAACTCGGGGGTGTAGGGGGCTTCGGGGGGGGGGCCAAGGAAC